>JASHRE010000462.1 GCA_030037515.1 Candidatus Sulfotelmatobacter sp. | reverse complement strand
AGAATCTCTTCAATAATCAGGTGACCAGGACTGTACTGTTTGAATTTCTCGTCATAGGCAACGATTACGGAATAGTAGCAGTCACGGCGAATGAAACCGTAATGAGCTGCTATGAGTTCCCCATTCAATTCGAGCATGTAGAGAACGAAATAGCCAAACCGTGCCGCCGAATCGGCAATTTCCTCGAAAAATGGTCGCGTTCCACTCGAGAGGATCGCGCTGCCTTCCTGAGCCTTCCAGCCGCTTCCCTCCAACTGAAAAAATCGATCGAGGGCATTCGGCTCGGCGGTCTCGACGCGATGGAGCTTTAGCGACATTGCTCGTTCGGCGAGTTCGCGCCGTATTTGGCGCAGCTGTCGCCTGAGCCTGGCGTTTACTGGCATCTGCTTCAGAAGTTCGGGCTGGGACGGCACCACGACATACGGGCTGGGCTTATCCTCAACTTCGACCGTGTTCAGTCCCTCAGCAGCGGCCGCGGCAGCAAGTCGCCCGACTACGCTTCCGCCGAGCGCATCGCGGAAATGCAACATGTCCCATCCGGATAAGTTCTTGAGGTGCTTCCAGGCGGCGAGAACTACGGCTTCTTCTTCCAGATCTGTCCTGCACACCGCGTCGAAACGGCCGGCATAAAAATTCACTGGAGCTCGAAGTCTTCGCACCGGTATTCTGCAGAACGTCGCACTCTCGTCCAGCAGCGGCAGGACCAGTTGGAAACGACCATGAAAGCTGACACAGATAAGTAAGAGTCGTGGATCGGGAACGAAGGCGCGGAGGTAGGCTTGAATCCACTCCGGACGATAAAAGGGCTGGTCTTCTGCTGATTCCGAGCAGAGTTCTCGCCATTGTTCGGCAACCTGGTCGACGAGTTCCATCCCGCCACGGTAGATGCACACGGCGGGCGAGGAAGGCCCGGTCTCTACCGTTTCCTGGAGTAGTGCGTTCATGATGATGCAAGGGCCACGGCCAAGAGCGTCAGATCGATCAAAATCATGAGGTTCTTTTCAGCAAACAGCGATTCCATCAGTGATCACTTCATGCAACCTTGCGTCTTCGCGGGAAAAGGCGTCCGATTGCCGGCTTGAGCTTGAATCCGAGGGTGTACGCCAGATTTCCCCGCGGGCCGGCAAAAACCAAGTGGTGGTTAACACAACGGGCCTGGTTTGTCCACTTCATCTTCCATTTTTCATCGTCGCCGGTGATATCGAATACTACGACTCCACTGGCGGAGCAATCCCTCAGAATCTCGTTCACAATCAGATGGCCGGGAGCAAATTGCCTGAACGTCTCGTCATACGCCACTTTCGGTGAGTAGCAGCGACCGCGCAAAACAAGTGAAAAATGAGCTGCCATCAATTGACCGTTCCACTCCAGCATGTAAAGGGTGAAGCAGCCCTGAGCGGCGGCGTCACGAGCAATCTCGTCGAAGAACTGCCTCTTGGAGTTATCGCAGAGAATGGCGGTGCCATGTTTACCCTTCCAGCCACTGGCCTCGAGTTGATAGAAGCGATCCAGATCGCCAGGTCCGGCACGATGCAGTCGGAGAGGCCCTTTCTCGGCCAGACGTCGATATGCTTGCCGCAATTGACTCCTTAACTTCGAATTCGGCGGCACATTCTGAAAGCAGTCCGCATCGTGAGGCACCGGAACATAGGGGTTCGGCCGGCCGGAAACAGCTATCGCGGGAAAACCGTCAGCCAGCGCCAAGGCTGCCAGACGGCTTACCGGACCATCTTGGGGTACATAGTTCAGTTGGAGCAAATCCCAAAGGTCAGAGTTTCGAAGGAATGCCCACGCGCCGCGGAGAGCCATCTCCCCTTCAACTCCGGCGCGGCATACAGCATCGAAGCGACCGCAGTGCATGTTGACCGGTGCACGGAGCCGTCGAACCGGCACTTTGCAGAAGGTGCCGCTCTCCTCTAACAGAGGCAGCACCAGGCACAACCTGTCGTTCGAGTTCACAGTAATCAGAAGGACTTTCGCCTTGGGAGAAAACGCTCGAATGTGCGCTCGGACCCATTCCGGCCGATAAAATGGCTGGTCTTCTTCCGCTTCTTGGCACAGAGCGCGCCATTCAGTCGCAAACTCATCGATAATTCCCGGGTCGCCCCGATGAAAGCGTACAACGACCGGGGTGGACACCGCCTCGGAACAAGAAGAATATGAGCTGCCTGCCATAATCAACCCACACCATTAGCTCTGTAAGCTGTGCAATTTCAGACCATCAGCTCCGCGTGGCTAAAGATCCACCTTATGGGAGCATTCAGGAGCCTGCTAGTCTGCCCGTTAGCATAGGCTACAACACGAGCATCTGTTTCTCTCGGACGGAAGCCGAAGCTTCCGAATAGGCCTTGCAACTCGCTCTGAAAGGAGCAATAACCATGCAAGCTGTTTAGTTTCTTCCTCTTGCAGATGTCGATTGCACCATCGAGCAGCGCTGCTCCGGTTTCGTCTAGTTGCAGCCCGAACAGATCGACGATGTAAGCGCCCCGGTCGGATGTCCAAAAAATCAGGAATCCTAACAGTTCGCCTGAGCGACGGGCGACCAGAACCCCGGTTCTCGATTCGGGATTCTGTCGGTAGCGCCAATTCAACAACTCAGCACTCCTAGACGCTCTTACCACACCAAGACTGGTGACGCGGCGGTCAAGATCGGAGAATTCTTCTCCGAACGGCTCATGAAGTTCGCTAACTTCGACATTCCTGGAACTTCCGGCTCGCGTTCGAATTGCAAGCAGCAGATTCGCGGTAGTCACGAGAGGTGTGGTCCACGCGCCTTTTCCTAACCGCTTTCGAAAAAATTCATCCGCATTCAACAGAAGAACATAGCGCGTAACTTCGCAGCTTGGACGCATGCCTAGACGAATGAAGGTTGACATGCCGCGATCATGAGGCGGGCAGTCATAACAAAAAGCGATGGAACCGCAGTCAACGGGTTCAAAAGTCTTTCTTTGCAAAAGTACCGCAGGACCCAGACTGCGATAGGCGGTATCGACCACAAACGCTCCAACCTGGCCGCAAACGACCAGCTTGCCATCGACAAACAGGCGGCGAGGAAAAACTGATACCGTCCCGACTACAGTCCTCTTTCCTCGGTCGAAGGCAAACCATATCCATGCCGGTCCCACAGGGTTGTCGACGGCGCGCCAATCCAATCGCGTATCCTGCCCGGGGCCAAAATTTCGCAACAGGATACCTATCAATTCTGCCCGATCTTCCTTAATCGAAACCGGTCGTATTTCGACGGCCACCTTTGAGAGCCCTCAGACGTTGGGTCTGAAAAAACAAGCAAATTCGCCGCTTCTCGAGGACGAATTCTATCGTACGGCCAGAGGGAGAATGTTGAGTTACGATTAAATCAAGACCTGCTACGGTTCCGTAAGCGACGAAGCAATGCATTCGTATCAGCATATGACAGCTGTTTCCATACCTGTAAGCAGTCGAAAATTGCTGGCATCGGATCCGAAGCAGAGAAGAGTGGGTCGGGAGTTGATCCGTCGAGCAGCTTGGCGGCCCCGGACAAGCTGCATAGCAGTTCACTCCGGGCTGATCGAGACCCTCTGGCGGTTATCAAAAGATCATGCAGCCGCCAGGCGTGGCCGGCGGTCCACTTCCATCTGGTTCCAATCGTATAAGCCTTTGGAATCGACGGAGTTTCGCCGTGCAAGACTTGCCAATGATAAAGCGGGAAATCGATTCCAGCCGCGATCGCAAGGGAAATTGTGCCCCAATAACGACCGTTTATCTCCATCAACACGGATGTACCATCCTCCGGCTTGATCTTGTATTCCACCATCGTGGGGCCTTCCCACTGCAAAGCGCGAAGCAGCCTGAGGGAGTTCTCGAATAGAACCGGATCGAGCGATTCCGCGACCGCCGTCACCGAGACTCCTCCGGTGTAAGGGACCTCTTCCAATCGCCTATGTTGGAAAGCGGCGAGACACTCACCACGATGGATGAGTAACTCAACCCCAACTCCAACGCCATCGCAGTATTCCTGAAGCAGCATCGGCGGGTTGAAGTCTCGAGGCTGAGGAAACCTGAAATTAACTTCAGCGGCCGTCTTCAAGAACGAGCTCTTAATTTCCTCCACAGTCAACTCCTTATTTCTGGGCTTAAGTACCCAGGGAAACGGAAAGCTGGAGCAGAGATCGCGAAGCTGTTCAGAGTTGGAAATCACCTTGGTTTTTGGGACCCGAATGCCACATTGGTCCGCCATTCCCAACGTACGAGACTTCTCAAGCACCATTCGGCTTATTTCAGGGGGTGGGCATCCCACCTTGGCTAAGTCTCTGAATTCTTTATAGTTGTCGATTACTGCCATGAGAGCTTGATCGTCAGCAGGTATTACCAGATCGTGCCTGCCACGTCGAACCAAATCGGTTATTTGTGACAAGAATTGTTGCCGATCGAGTTCGGGACGTGGAATCCGTTTGAAATCGCGGATTGCATTCGAGCCAGGAGCGATGGCAGGGACGAAACTAGCGACATCGACCGGGACACCTCGCCGATGCAGAGAACGCGCGATCGCGACAACGATTCGGGAGATCCAACCGAGAACAAGAACAGGACGGTTCAGAGATTTCCTTTGCCTTCAGAGCAACTTGTTCCAGCCGGGAGTTTCGGGCGGGACTTATGACGATGCTACCTCATCGGGTGCCCGTTTTTTTGCCACCAACTGAGTGAGCAGGGCAATGTTGCCGAAGTTCTCGGGGATGAGGTCATCGTCCTCTATTTTGACGCCAAAAGTCTGCTCCAGAAACGTAACCACGTCCAGGACCCCAAGAGAGTCGATGATCCCGGATTCGAGCAGCGGCAGATCGTCATGGAGAGCCTTCTTGCGAGAAATCGGGAATTTCTTGATGATGAACGCGCGAATCAGGTCGCTCGTTTGTTCGTGCATAGTTCTGTCCTGGACTTCATAGCTTGACCGTTGTCCACCACCGACAGCTAGCTTCCGCGTCAAGCCGCCCAATTATACATTCCGTGCATTTACGGATAGGTTGAGGGGTTGTTAATCCACTCGGCCTTTAAGGCTGAGGGCTGAAAATCAGAGGACTTGTTCGTTAGGTTGCGAAGACAAAGCTTGGCGGTGTGCGAGCCGGTAACTCTCGACAATGATTCCAATGCTCTTTGCGACCTGCAACTTCTGCTGAAAGCGGCGCTTCCCATCCAATGCGAACAGCCAGCGAGCGAGACTTGACAGCAAGTCTCTGAAATGCCAGCGCGGAACCCCCAAGCAAAATGGGCCAGTCTCCGGAAGTCCAGCCGTGCGCGTTAAAGATACCCCATTGTAGTAATACCAGGAGATGAAATACTTTTTCGTGGTTCGCCTGGGATCAACAGGATGATAGATAATCGCTCTCGGGTCGTAGACGATCTTCTCCCGTGCTTCAATCAGGCGGCTTCCAAATTCCGTGTCGTCACAAGTAATGGTATGTTTGTTTCCCCGTACTCCCAGATCAAGACGAAAAACCCCGTACTTGTCAAATACCTCCTTGCGAAAAGCGGAGTTGGCGCCAAGTGGAGGCACATTGATCTCTTTTAAGTCTGTGCCGAGATCGAAATTAACAACTGCAAATTGACCTCCCATCTCCAACCAGTCCGGTTTTGGATGAGTCCATGACGGGATCACTCTTCCGGCCACGGCCGCGCAATCAAAGCGATCAAAGGTGGCTTTGATGTTGAAGAGCCAATCGGCGTGCAACACGACGTCATCATCGGTGAAAGCGATGATGTCGCCTTTTGCGGCTGCAATCCCGCAATTTAGCGCAGCCGACCTGCCCTGAGTGTCTTCCCAGAGATAGCGAACCGGGAAACTAGCCTTGTGGGCAAAATGTTCAATGACTTGGAGCGTACGATCAGTGGAGTTGTTGTCCACTACCACGACTTCCCATGAGAGACCAACCGGCACCGTGAGCGCAGAAAGGCTCTGAAGAGTAGTCTCTAAACTGCTTGCCCGGTTATAGGTGGCAAGTACTACGCTGATGTCGGTCGCCATCGAACTACGGTCATCGAACTGGTCAAATCTCTAGGCTCAGAACCTCACGATTCCGTCAAGTCTAAGAAATTTTAGGACCTCGACGATTCTATCGTCTACTGCTCCGAGAAAAAATTCATCGAATTTTCATCTCGGGCTCTGAGGGAAGTCGAAGTAAGCCTGCTATCATCTCCTATCAGCTTGTGGCTGGCTCGGCTTGGAGTTGGGGCTCCCTCGCCGGATCAGACGAGCAAGAAACTGCCTCCCCCTTTTCTTGTGAGACCACTTAATTCGACAAGCGCCCTGAGAGCGACTTTGTGTCCGAAGGGCGAAAGCATGCTCGAATTTGTGGCGGCCTTTTGTGAGTCGACGGCTTTGTCACTGACAGGCATAGAATGGCAGAAATTTCCCACGCGCTCCCTTCGTTAAAAAAGCAACTGCCGGTTGCCGCCACCCAAGCGGCCGCATTCTTCTGGCTAAGCGCGTTCTATTTTGTTTATTCCGCGCGTCCGGAGGACTGGGTTCCACTCCTTGGGCATGCGTCCTTGGCAAAGATCACCGGAGTGTTCCTACTGCTCTCGATGCTGTTTACCGCGGGCCGAGGTCCCAGATCGATCACTAATCTTCCCAAGGAAGTCTATTATCTGTTTCTTCTCACTTTTATCTTGTTCGCGTCATCGCTGCTCTCCCCGGTTTGGAAGGGCGGAGCCTTCTTCGCGACTGTCGATTTTGCCAAAGTCATCATAGCGTGGATTTCGACGTTTCTGCTTGTCACCACTCTGAATAGGTTTCGGAGAATTGTTTTTATCCAAGCTGCCTCCGTCGTGGTGATCTCGATCGTCGCGCTCGCCAACGCGCGCTCCTCGCCTCGGCTGGGCAGCGTATTGGGTGGCATTTACTCCAATCCCAACGACTTGGCGATTGCGATTGTTTTGTCTCTGCCCTTTTGCCTTGCGTTCCTTTTGTCCGCTAGGACTGCAGTTCGCAAGGTGATTTGGAGTCTGGCGATCACGCCGATGATGGCTGCGCTGTTCTTGACCGGATCAAGATCCGGATTCATCGATTTGGTGGTCTCCGGAGCCGTGCTGCTATGGCATTTTGGGATCAAGGGAAGACGCCCTCAGCTGATCTTGGCTACCGGCCTCATCGGCGTCTCGTTTTTTGTGCTTTTTGGCCGTGTCGTGATGGAGCGGTTCTCGGCGATATCGGATGGCACCGTGACTTCCGAGACGGAGGAAGTGGCACTTGCGTCGTACGAAGAACGAAGGCTGGCGATGGAAAAGTCACTTGACGCCATCGCCAAATACCCGATTCTGGGGATAGGAACGACCAACTTCGAGACATATTCAGGGATGTGGAGAGAAGTCCACGTGTCGTATTTGCAGGTCGCGGCGGAGGGAGGAATTCCGGCTCTAATCCTATACTTGTTGTATTTCCGGCGAGGTTTCGTGAATCTGAAAAGGCTTCGACGGATGAAGCTGGATCCTGAAACTGTTTTGTTTACAGGAGCCTTGCACAGTTCGCTCATCGCATTCGTTGTTGGCGCCTGCTTTGCTCCTGTCGCGTATCTATACTTCCCGTACTTTGCGGTTTGTTATACATCCGTTCTGCTGGCCGTGGCGAAAGAGAAAATCCCCGCTGCAGGGACTGCTCCCAACCTTGCGTTTCCGCGGCGTTTTGGTTTTCCGAGTGTCGACCTGAGGAGTCGGAGATCACGTGCACTCATCTCGTACCGCTAAATCACCTTCTAGCTCGCGCACCCGTGCCGGCAAATCTCGACCACAAGAGTCGTCGAGAACTTCGCCCTCTTCGGAACTGACAAAAGGCGCGAGGGTCAACAATAGGCGCGCCAAGGGAGCTCCCCTCCATCGCAAGGCTTGGCTCACACTGCGCTGGCTTCCCAGTTATGTTTGGCAGAGGACAACACGGCGCATTCCGATTGCACCCGTGCACTTGATGATCGCATTGGCCGACCATTTCGAGCCTTCAATTGTGCCGGAGAATGGCCGTGCCCGTGCGTCACATCAGGAGCAGCAGCGACGGGTTGATCTCTGGTGCCGGGAATATCCGACAGCGCTAACGAAATGGCGGGATAACGAGGGGCATCCGTTCAAGCACACATATTTCTATCCCGCGGAACAGTATGACAAGGCACTTCTAGATCGGTTGGCGAATCACTGTGATGCCGGTTGGGGAGAACTTGAGATTCATTTGCACCACGGCTCTGAAGCTCCAGATACAGAAGAGAACACCAGACGCCAGATCATCCACTTCCGGGACACGTTGGCCTCGGAACACGGAGCTCTTTCCTACCTGGATGGCAGTGGCAGGCCGCGGTACGCCTTTGTACATGGCAACTTTGCTCTCGCCAATACCGCCGCAGGGTATCACTGTGGAGTTGATTCGGAGATGCAGATTTTGGCCGATACCGGTTGCTACGCCGATATGACATTGCCTCCCGGCCGCTTCCATCCCGCTCATATTGCGAAAATCAATTCTCTGTACGAATGTTCGACACCGCTACACGATCACGGCGCACACCGGCGAGGAGTCAACCTAGAGGCAGGCCGCGCCCCGAGCGTGTTTCCGCTGATGGTCGAAGGGCCGTTGATGCTGCGGTTTGGCGGCCTCGAAGGTCGCTTGTCACTTGGGATTGAGAACGGTTCTCTAACCTCGAAGGACCCGCCGACCTTGTACCGTTCGCAGCTCTGGAAAAAGGCGGCGATCGCGGTGAAGGGCCGTCCCGACTGGCTGTTCATCAAGTTGCAGTGTCACGGTATGGATCCGCGAGACCGGGAGTCGATGTGGGGAGCCCAAATGCGGCATTTCCTGGAAGAACTGGTTTCCGGAGCCGCTGAGAGAGGTGAAATCTTGCATTTCGTGACGGCGAGAGAAATGGTCAACATCATTCTGGCTGCTTGCGACGGGCGTGAAGGGAATCCCACAGAGTACCGCAACTATCGTCTTAAGCGAATTCGGGTAGCCAATCCAGTCTCATGCGGCTCAGTCGGGACCTCTTCGATAGCCCTCCACAGCTGACCGACATGTGCGGAATAGCAGGCATGGTCGGCGAAGCTGGCGACGGCTGGGTTGATGCCGAAGTAGTTCATCGAATGTGCCAGACCCTCGCGCACCGAGGGCCGGACGATGAAGGATTGTTCGTTAGGAATGGTGCCGGGCTGGGTATGCGCCGCCTCAGCATCATCGATCTGCCCGGCGGTCACCAACCCATTTTCAACGAGGACCGTAGAGCATGGGTCGTCTTCAACGGAGAGATCTATAACTTTCGTGAACTGCGAAAGGATCTGGCACGCGAGGGCCACAGTTTCCGCACGCAAACCGACACCGAAGTCATTGTTCATCTGTATGAGGAACACGGAGCAGACTGCGTTCATAAATTGCGGGGGATGTTCGCGTTTGCCCTGTTCGA
>JASHRE010000461.1 GCA_030037515.1 Candidatus Sulfotelmatobacter sp. | reverse complement strand
AAGTATAAGGAAACAGTTGGATTGAATTTCGTGGATAAAACGGGGCTGTCAGTTATCAGGGTTGCGCGGCTGGTTTTCGCGGTGGTGCTGTCACTCGCTCTCTGGATCGAGCTGCCCGCCGGCGCGCAACAATCTCACGCCGGCGATAGTGTTTCTGCCGAAAAATTGCAGGCGCAGGATCAGAGCGCAGGCCAGCCGAAGGATCAGGACAGCGACCAAAACAAAGATCAAGACAAAGATCAGGACAAGGGCGAGGTCAAGATCACTCCGCGCGAAGCGGAGGAACTGTTCCACTCGGTGGACGAAATTCTGGAATTCGACAGCAAACAAACCGGGCTGCCCATCCGCAAACAAGTCAAACGCAGATTGACCAGCCGCGAGGAGGTGGTGTCGTACCTCACCAAGCACATGAACGACGAGGACACCAAGCGCCTGCGGCGGTCCGAACTCGTGCTCAAGAAATTCGGCCTGCTGCCGCGAACCTTTGATCTGGAAACTTTTCTCGTGGCTCTGCTGAAAGAAGAAGTCGCCGGCTACTATGATCCCAAAACCAAGACCGTGAACCTGCTCGATTGGGTGCCCATGGAAGAACAGGAGCCGGTCATGGCGCATGAACTCACGCACGCGCTGCAGGATCAATCGATCGGCCTGGAAAAGTGGATGAAGCGCGGCGACAAGGATCTGGGCGAAATCCGAAAAGATCCAACTCCACAGGACATCGAGAACGACGAAATCGACGATGCGCGCGAGGCTGTGGTCGAGGGCCAGGCGCAGGCCATGATGTTTCAGTATGCGATCCTGCCGACGGGGCACTCCATCCTGGATTCCCCGGCTCTGCTGGATGCCATGGAAGAAGAAACCCTGACCGGAACACCGGGCACGAAAGTGTTCAACGAGGCTCCGATCTTTCTGAAAGAGTCGATGACGTTTCCGTATAGCTATGGGATGGAGTTCATCGTCAAGGTCATGCAGAAGGCGGGGAAGGAGAGAGCGTTTGACGGCGTGTTGAAAAACCCTCCGCACACAACGCGGCAGATCATGCAACCGGAAACATATCTGTCCGGCGAGCGGATCGAGCCCATGCCTGTGCCTGATTTCAAGCGCGATTTCAAGCGATATCAGAAATTCGACATCGGCGCGATGGGCGAGTTTGACGTCGATATCTTGATTGAGCAATACGCCGGGAAGAAGCGGGCAAAACAGATGTATCCGGAGTGGCGAGGCGGCTACTACTATGCCGCGAAACAAAAGTCGGACGCGGCGGCGCCGCTGGGACTGTTGTACGTGTCGCGCTGGTCGAGTCCGGAGAAAGCGGCGGAATTCGCCGCCATCTACGACGAATCGCTTAAAGAGCGCTACGAATCCGTCGCCCCACTCGCTGGGACCGCGGCAACCCAAGGCGCCGACGAAGGAACCGATGCCCGCAACGGAGAGTCGGGCGGCTCACCGCGTTCCGTGTCACTTGCACAAAGCGACGAAGCCAAAGTGAATTCGAAGCCCGCGTTATTGACCGGACGTCATGCCTGGAAGACCGACGAAGGGACCGTCATCATCGAACAGCGCGGCAACACCGTCTTCGTCACTGAAAGCCTGGATACGGCCACGTCCGCCACCCTGGAACAGGACGTATTCGGCAAATAACCTCCCCGCGTGTGCTGGGGCCGATCCGTTGAGGCCAGGATTGCAGATTCGTTACCCTGGGCGAACTAGGTCCAATCTACGGTTGCGACGGTTCCAAATCGGGAGCCGCTGCGGGCAAACGTCCGGCGCCTTTCCACTTCGGCCGAAATCAGATTTCGCGGGCAGGGCTCACCCATGATGCGAGTCGAAAGGAGATGGCCTTCCCGCATCGCTATTTCCGAAACTCGTCGACAAGTTCAGAAGCTCTTCGCGTTTTGGCACCGATCGGCGGCCGGCCGCAACTTTTCGACCGCATCCCGGCTCAGGAGCCATCCGGCGACATTGCAACCTGAAGAATTTCGCCTTTGGTTCAGGTTTGCGCCGTCAGGGTGGGAAAAACCGCGGGCAAGAATGCACAGGATTGCGCGTTACTTCAGTCACCGGTCGTCTCCCCGAGAAGTCCGTCAACATTCGCAGATCGTGCCTGAGACTCCCGCCCGCATGGCACCGTAAACTGTTGAAAATTTAACCTTCTGATTGTCGCAACCGAGAGTGGCAAAGCAACGTTTGGGCCTGCGCCATCGCTTGCTCTTCGCGAAAGTCTGATACTTGGTAAGGAAGTTGCACTAAAATAAGCGGATCCTCCTCGGAGATCAGCGCGCGCACCTTCGGACAAATTTCTTTGGCGAAAAACAACATCGTGTCCGACGAGAAAAAAAAACCAACGTTCGACGAGCAGACGCTCGCCAGGGTGCTGGAGGCGGCGTACGTCCTACAGGAGCACCGTCGCCAGCGTGAGCAGCGCGAGAGGAATCAACCCGAATCTGCTTCGGCTCCGAACAACCCGGCCTCGGCGCCCGCCCGGCCGGTCGCCGCGCTTCGAATTCCGCCGACGAACGGTTCACCAAAAGCCTCGGCGAAACAGGACTTCTCGCGGGTTCTGCGCCAGATTGTTGAGACGCAACAGCAGATTCAGTCCGCAAACCTGGATCTGGAACGTTCCTTGTCACTCATCGCCGAGCGGGCCATGCAGGTGGCACAGGCGGCAGGGGCGGGCATCGGCATTCTGGAAGAAGGGAGGGTTCGTTACCGCGCTGCCGTCGGCGACATGGTTCTGGCCGTGGGCAGCGAAGTCCTGATGGAAAAGGCTCTCTGCTCGGCTTGCTTGCGGGTGGGCCAGGTGATTCGCTGCGGCAACGTCAATCTGGAGTTTCTCGTGGACGCCGAAGAGTGCGCACGACGCGGAATCGAGTCACTGATTGCGGCACCGATCCATCATGCCGGTTCCGTGGCCGGGGCTCTGGAACTGTATTACGGGGAGCCGCAATCATTCACTGAGCCCGATGTCCACGCCTGCCAATTGATGGCCGGGCTGGCGGGCGAAGTGCTCGCCCGCAGGGAAGGACTCGCTTCGAAAAAGTCATTGCAGGCCGAACGCGCGGCCATGCGCGATGCGCTCGAAAAACTGAAGCCGAACCTGGAAGCCCTGGTCGAGAAGCCTAGGGCCGAACCATCCGCGGCCCGACTCGCCATCCCTCCTGCGCTGCGGACCGGCGCACTAGCTCCCCGCTGCGGCGAATGTGGAAACGAGCTTCTCGGCGAAGAGCAGTTTTGCGGGAAATGTGGAACGCCTCGCAACTTGGACACTCATCAGGAGGCGCCCAGCATGCAGAGCAAAGTGGCATTGCTGTGGCAGATGCAGGAGGAGAAGAACAAGAACATCCGCAACGCAACCAACGGTTCATCGCGTGCAATTGCTTCGGCGGGGGCGTTCGAGTCGTTCACCCCTGAAGATCTGTCTGAAAATGCACTGCCGGAGTTGGGCGCGCAATTGGCATCGGCTGGCCCAAGGAAGCACCTTTTGGACGAAAATCGCCCTGGACCTGAGAACCAATTCGCGGCGACGCCCTTGGTGGAGGGAAATCTTGCGCTTGAGAAAATCGCACGCGAGGCCGCCGCGGAAAGCGATCCGCCGGCATTGGTAACCGAAGGCGCGCTCGTGAAGTCGCTCGCGCGCCCCAATTGGACTTCGGCGGCCGCGGCTCGCGAATTCCTGGAACGAATCGCACACGAAAACCGCAACCACGCCGTCATCCGCTTCTTGAAGCTGCGGCGCGGTGATGTTTATCTGTTTCTCGCCATCATCCTGGTTGCGTGCGTGATTCGATGGGGCGTCTGGTCCGACAGATCTGCGCCCAGTCCCAGCGCCGCCACGGTGAACCATCGCAGCCCGTATGCGGATCTCTCATTGTTTGACCGCATGCTCATCAAGTTCGGCCTCGCCGATCCTCCCGATCCGCCGGTCTACAAGGGTAATCCCAACACGAAAGTCTGGGTAGACCAGCAAACGGCCCTCTATTACTGTCCGGGATCCGATCTCTACGGGAAAACCCCCAAAGGCCGTATGAGCACGCAGCGCGACGCGCAACTCGATCAATTTGAACCCGCTTACCGCCGCGCCTGTGATTAAAGCGTTCACTCGAGTCCGGTTCCCGTCGACGGCGCGCTTTCTGTTCCGCTGATTCTATCTTGACAACCTCTGCCGGACGGGTGAAATCATACAAAGCTACATCCCGCCGTCGTCACGTCGGGAGGAGGCGGTTTGACTCCGAAGAGCGATGAGACCGGAAACTCCGGTACCTTACCCGTGCCGGAGTTGAATCCCTTGCTGAATCCGGTTCTGAACAAGAACCTGGGGCGGTGGGCGGAGGTGTATTTCACCAATCCTCCTGAGAGACGGGACGAAGCAGTGCTCAATCTCGTGCGCCAACTGGAGCACGAACCGGACACTCCGGAAAGCGCACCTCGGCGCTCACCTCAGCTGCGAGCTGAAAAACAAAGTTCATCGGTGAGTTCGG
>JASHRE010000460.1 GCA_030037515.1 Candidatus Sulfotelmatobacter sp. | reverse complement strand
ACCCGATCACAGCCGGCCATTCGCACCTTGATGCCGCATGGTTTCCAGATTTCCGCAACCACGCGTTTCAACCTTGGGAACGCGTCGCAGAAAACGGAAGTAAGTGCCGCGACGTCCGCACGCACAGCCATCGTACCCGACAACTTCGCCCATATCGTCGGTCAGGAGGAGAAAGCCCGGAAAACTTGTCGGCAGCGCGCTGCACACCTGGACTATGCCGGGACGGCTGGGTTTGGCCGGCGCCAGCGTCAACGGATCGCGAATAATCACATCGGCAAAAGCGGGGACATGTTTGCAGCCATGCTCGCAGTCGGGATACACGACACCGACGTTCTCGACCATGCCGTAGTAATCGATGATGCGATTCGGCGCACATCCGAAGACGTCTGCCACTTCCCGATTGAAAACGTCTTTGGTCACGGATTGCTGCTCCAGGCGCTTCCACCCACCGCTATGCAGAATTTGCACGTCTGCAATGTTCAGCTTGATGCCGCGTCGCTTCAACGGTTGAACCAATTGCGTCCAAATAACATAGGTGAATCCGTAAACGAGGACGGACGCATCCTTCCACTGATTCGCGAAGGCCAGCAGTTTCTCTAGATCGAGGGTCGAGTTCCCGCCGGGGGCGGAATCGAGACACGGCACGATCTCCGTTGCGAACGAGCCCAGAGCTTGAATCGCGGCGCCGCGCGCTCCGAGTTCGGACTGGCGTCCGAGATTTTCTTTTGTGTCGATGACGAGGTAGGGGCGGCGCGCCGAGCCGATGAAATCGCGGATAATCGTGAGGACGCCCTTCGTCATGCGGCGGGAAGTGGCGGCGTCGAGCACGACTCGGCTGGGAACCTGTCCGCTGGTCGAACTCGAAGTCAGGGTACGCTTGATCTGGGCGGCGGGAATGAGGCTCAGCGGAGGATTCGCTTTGAAAGCGCTCACCGGAAGGTAGGGCAGATCGGCGATGGCGTGCGCATCAGCAAGGCGTACCGGCCAGTGCCGCACGTAGTTGTGAAATGCCGCGCTGTTTTGGCAGGCGTAATCGAGTTCACTCTTCAGCAGCAAAAGCAGGGCCTGCTGACGCTCGGCCGGATCGATCGCATACGGCGCAAGGCCGAGCAGCCCGGAGATGCCCCGCTCCAGTTCGCCGACCGGGTGTTCGGTGCCATGGTCTGCGACGCGCTGGTTGGCGACCTGAGTCATAACAATGCCGCCAGTTCTGCGCGTGCGATCTTGCCATTGGACGTTCTCGGCAACTCGGCGACGAGCTTCACCGAAACACACGTCCAAAGCGGCGGCAACGCACGGCGCACACGCTCACCCAAATTTCCGTGCTCCGCTCGGGCAACTGTTTCGGCAACGACCAGCAATGCGAGCGCTTCTCCGGCTTCGGGATGTCTCACTCCCACGGCAGCACATTCCCTTACGCCGGCCAGGGCCGCGACCTTGGCCTCGACCTCGCCGACGCTCACGCGCACACCGCGAACCTTGATGAACTCGTCCGTGCGGCCTTTGATCCATAGATAGCCGTCCGGGTCGCGCGATGCGAAATCGCCCGTTCTGAGCCACCCCCCGCCAAATTTTCGCGCCGTTGTTTCCGGATCATCCAGGTAACCGGCACAAACCGACGGACCGCGCAGCTGAACTTCGCCGGTTTCGCCGTCGGGCACTTCTCTGTCCTGCTCGTCGGCGATGCGGACTTCGAGGTTGTCGAGCGGAAGTCCGGCACTGCCCAATTTTTCTTGTAATTGGCTCGGCGGCATGCACGAAATACGCGCGGTCGCTTCGGTCTGCCCGTACATGACGTAAAAGTCGGCAGACGGAACGGCTTTGCGCATCTCCCGTACGCTGTCGGGTGCGAGCGATCCTCCGGCCTGCAGAAATCGCCTCAGGGTTGGAAGTGGAATGGATGTCAGATTCGAGCGCCGCAGCAGGATGTTGTAAATGATCGGCACGCCGGCAAAAGTCGTGCACCGATGCGTGTTGAGGGCGCGCAGAACTTTGTCGGGAAACATGAAGCGCGAATCGAAGACCACTCCTCCACCCTGATATAGGTGCGTGTGCATCACGCTCGCTCCGAAACAGTAGCTGATAGGCATGATCAGCATGGCGCGCTCGTCCGTGGCGAGATTTTGGCTTCGGACGATGGCTTCGGTGTTCGCCCGCAGATTGCCGTGGGTGACCATCACCAGGCGTGGAACGCCGGTCGATCCGGAAGTCGGCATGAGCGCGGCAAGATCGTTGTCGGCACGGGGATGCGGGGAAAGTTCCGTGAAAGCGCGAGCTTCGCAGCTCGCATCGAGACAGCGAATTCCCTTGTCCCGCGCCCAATCACAGGTGTTTTGTTTGGCGCTCCAGAGCGCCTTGGCCTGCGACCGGGAAAAAAGCGCATCGCCCGAAGTAGCGAGAAGCCGCTCCTCGACTGGAACTGAAACGATTCCAGCGTACATCGCGCCGAGATAGGCAAGCGCACTGGCGGGCGAGATTGCGCAAGCAATCAGCATGCGATCGTGGGGTCGGACTCCGCTAGCGAGAAAACCCGCGGCGAATCGAACGATGCGCTGGCGTAATTCGGTGGAAGAAATGGCTTCGCCAGTGGCGGCGTCGATCAGGTAGGAGGCGTCTTGCATGCGCTGAACCAGCAGTCCAGCAAAGTTCGCCTCACCGCATTTATGCACTTTGAACCTGGCCGAGCTTGGATTGCACAACCCGGTAAATTTCCTTGACGTTCTCCATCGCCATGAGGTCGTCGACGTCGAAGGTCATACCAAACGTTTGTTCCAGGCTGCTCGCGAGCGTTACGTGCCCCATCGAATCCCATGCCGAAATGTCGCCGGGGACCGTGTCCAGCGTGACGGTCTGCGGATCAATATCAAATGCCGATTTGAAGGCGCCGCGAATCTTGCCAAGTAGTTCGTCCGAGTTCTGATTCCCTATCGTCATTTGGATTTCTAGCTTCTTTCTGTGTAAGCGCGAATGGCGCTCGGGATGGCTTCTGGCGGCGCAGCCGCTGGACTAGGGCAAGGGGAGTAGAGCTTTCGCGTTTGCGCCGGATCGTTCCGCAACCTGCGATCCGCGGATTTCCCGTCAGCGAGCCGACGCCTAGGTGCGTTTTCGCCCCTATCACGTTGCCCCTGGGCTTCCTCTCGGGAAAACGCCCTCCGTTCCAGGAGTTTATCAGCCCCAGCAAGCGCGAGCAATGTGGACTTTTGGGTCAAAGGTACATTCGGCAGCGTGCTCTGTCGCAATGACCTGCGTCGCAATCCGTCCGTAGCGTTGGCCGGAGGTGCGACGGACCTTTGGTGCTATTTACTCCTGGACTTACTTCTCATAGAGTATCGGCATCTCAGAATCGGCATTTCTGAGATGCCAGACGCGTCTGCGCGGGAAGTTCGAGCGGACGCCATTTTCTTGTTCCGGCAGTCGTCGGGGTTTCCGTACAGCTTATGGGCTCTCAAGCAAATTTGTCGTCCGAAAAACTGCGCGTTCTCGCCGCCGACAGCACTTCGATGAGCACGCAGCTGCTGGTCGAGGCTCTAGCCAAGAATGAGCAGTTCCTGGTGATCGAAGCGGCTTCGAACGAAAACGCGGTCTTGGAACTGGCAGAGCGGGAAAAACCGGATATTGTGCTGCTCAGCTCGAAGCTGGGGCAGAACGGGCAGGCCTTTGAACTGATCCGCAATCTGCGCTCACAGGCCTCCAATCTGCGCGTAATCGTGATGCTTGATCGCTCGGAACCGGCAACGGTGGTGCAAGCCTTCCGGGCGGGAGCGCACGGAATTTTTTGCCGCACCGAGCCCTTCCGGCTGCTGGCGAAGTGCATTGAGTGCGTGCATGCCGGGCAGGTGTGGGCGAGCAGCAGCGAATTGCATTTCCTTCTGGAGGCGCTGACGAAACCGGGAATGGCCAGCTTGCAGCCTCTGGCGAATGCGCCTCTTTCCGCCCGTGAAACGGATGTGGTGCGATGCGTTGCCGAAGGATTGACGAATCGTGAGATCGCCGATCGGCTCAAGCTCACCGAACACACGGTCAAGAATTATCTGTTCCGCATCTTCGACAAGCTGGGAGTTTCCAGCCGCGTGGAAGTTGTGCTCTATGCGCTCGGCGGCGGCGATTCGCGAGTCTCCGGTCCGGTCACCGGACGGAAAAGTGCTCCGGGCGCGCGCAAGAATTCAGAATCAAAGTCTCCCGAGAAAAAAGCTTCCGAGGCAGCCATGGTTCGCCGCGCCAGTCACTAGAGTGCGAGAACTCCGATTCGCGAATGAGAGGGGATTGGTGGAGGAGAGCCGAGCCTGACCTGCCGGCGCCGGAGGCACTGCTGAAAATAGCCTGCCAGTTCACTGGCGGGAACGCGCCACCGGAGATACCGACCGCGTCCCGGACCGGACGCCCAGGCTTCGCACGCACATTCATGCGGCCTGGCTGCGTCGGTGCGCCAAGCTTGCACGATTCAACTCCCAGAGTTCGACCCTCCAACGACAAGAACAAACTCGATAGCATCCGCATGTTGGCGGCAAAGGGCGGCGAAGAGTTGCCTGATTCGCGAGCTTTCCCACGGCCCCGGAAATCCGTGATTGTGAAGGAGTCGGCGGAAATGCCCGCTGCTCTACAGAGACTGAAAACGCCATGCCGAATCGGGTCACCTTCGGTTTTGAGCCGATTGCAGTCGGGGTTCGCATCTTGCTACAGCCACATCACCGGCTCCCACGTCAACATCCGCCCGTCACAGTGCCGGTAAGAAGTTTTGGAAGCCGTGGGGACCACAGGTCTTAGGCATGCTCACGATCGGCTCAATGGTGACATGGCTCGGCCGCACCATCCCGGCCCGCCGTTGTCAAAATCACCCGGTTCACAACATGACAGCCTTCCCGAAAAGCCAGTGCGCTTACCCCACGGCTTGGGCATCTACCCAACAGAAGCGCGCGGCTACAGGAATCCGCCAGCGACGCGTTCTCTAGACCGTCGCCTTCTCGCCGGATGCGTGAAACTACCGCGGCAGCTGGAAATCGAAGGTCACGCGCGTCTGCATCTCCACCGGCTGCCCATTCACCACACGTGGTTTGAACTTCCATTGCTTCACGGCGTCAATCGAGGCCTGCGCCAGAACGGGCGAGCCGCTCACGACCTCAACATCTTGCACGGAGCCATCCGTGCCGATGTGGACTTCGAGCCTGACGCGGCCCTGAATGTTCTGCTGGCGCGCCGCTTCCGGATATTCCGGCTCGACACGGTGCAGCAATTCCCGCTGCGCCGTGGCTTCGGGAACTTCCACCACACCCTGCGATGGCGACTCAGGATCGAGTTCGGAAGCTGGCTGCATGAGTTGCGCCGACGCCGTGTCTTTGTTCTTTTCCGGAGGCAAGCGAAATACTTCCTTGCCATTCTCCAACACGAGCAACCCGCCCGGAGGAACGCTTTCATCCGACCTCGCGGGGGTCGATTCATGCGAAGCGGAAGCGCGCGCCAACCGCGTTGCCTTGGCGGCTGCCGTGCCTACTGGCGTAGAAACCGGAGGAGAATTCGTCTGTGCGGGCTTTTGCGCCGCCGCCGGAACATTCGGCGTGGACGCGGCGCGAACCGGCGTGTGCGAGTGACTCAGCACGAAGTGCTGGCCCAATACCAGTCCGAGCAGAAGCGCAACGGAAACGATGGCGAATCCCAGAGCCCAGGTCACGTAGTCGACGTGCTTTTCTGCGGGCTGCTCGTTTTCGCCGCTTTGCTCGATTGCAGGGTGAAGCGGAAGTGCAGCCTTCTCTTTTGGCGCCGGCCGCGGTGTTGCGGGAGCAGAAGCCATCAGCCCTGCATTTTCGAGCAGGGCCTGAATGTCATCGGGTTTGACTTCGGCCGGATGGAAATCGGGAAAAGCGAAATCGTGTTCAGATGCGCTGCCTGCAGCGGAGTCGGCTTCCCTCTTGTGAGAATCGGGGAGGGTATCTTTCGGCCCGTTCAGATTTGCGGATGAAAGTTCGCCCCGTGGAAACGCGTGCTGCGCAATTTGCGCTGCATGCACTTCGCTCGCTGCCGCGTTGGCCGCATCGAGGCTTTGTGGAGCAATATCCGGCCGGCCGACATCCTGGAAACCGATCTTCTGCATGTCTTCTTCTTGCAAATCAGCTGCGGGACCGGTTGCGTCGGCGGGCGCATCGAACGGCTCCAACGCATGCTCGAGGTTGATCAGAGTACGGTCAGCCAGAGTCTCGAGTGTGCGTTCATCCCGCACTCCGAAGGCGTAAGGCTGAGTCGAGGACAGCGTGAAAATGCCCATTAAAACATGGCCTCGCAGAAGAGGCATAATCACAACCGAACGAATGCCTGACTCCTTCATAGGTTCGGCTTCTGCCCTGGAGTCGGTAAGGGTATCGTCACACCACAGCGTCTTATTGGTGGCAAGGCACGCGCCCACCAGTCCGATGGAGCGGTCGATGCGGGATGCCAGTTCTGGCGCAGACGAACCGCTGCTGGCACGGCATGTGAGTTCGCCGTCGCTATCGAGCACGATGGCGGCGCCGGTGGCTCCAGTGATCTGGCATCCCTGCTCGACAATCTCGTTGAGGACGATCTCCAGGGCGAGTTCGGCCGAGAGTTCGGGCGAGAGTCCGCCCCCGCTTTTGGCGGCGAAGCGGGCGGCCAGATCGGCGAAATCGGCCTCAAAGCCGACCTCCTGCGGACCGCGTAGGATCTGCGTGGCGGCGGGCATGGGCTTGAGAGGGTCGGATGCGGCCATCGACTACCCCGAGAACCAGAAACAGTGCTGGCGACAGCTAGACAGCGCCGTGTGCGGAGTTTCCCCCCAAAGCAGAAGATTGTCAATACGTCCTAAGTGCCATAGGAACGGCCCACATAGGGCTATTACCACGAGGCATCGGGGCACAAAGGAGATCGACGCAGGGTTCTTTTAGCTGGTTTGTTCCTGGATTTCGAGTTTGCGAATGCCTAGAATGCCTAACGCAAGGTTCGTCGGAAGCGGAGATCCGTCCATGGCCGGCGCCACCAAACTCGCCTACTTTGCATCGGCAGCCGAATTCCGCAACTGGCTCAAGGCCAACCATGCGAAGTGTCCCGAGCTCATCGTGGGCTTCTACAAGAGATCTTCGGGAAACCCAAGCGTGACCTATTCCGAAGCGCTCGATGAAGCTCTCTGCTTCGGATGGATCGACGGAGTGCGAAAAAACGTCGATGCCGAAGCCTATAGGATCCGCTTCACGCCGAGAAGGGCGAAAAGCCAATGGAGCGCGGTGAACATCAAACACGTGCAGCGGCTTTCGGCTGCCGGACTGATGCACAGTTCCGGGCTCAAAGCGTTTGCAGGAGCAGAACAGCAGAAGCGCAAGTATTCCTATGAACAGCGGCACGAATCGCGCTTCTCGGCCGAAGAGGAGCGGCAGTTCCGCAGCATTTCCGGTGCGTGGGAATTCCTTCAGGCTCAGCCCGCGGGCTACCGCAGAACTGCGACTTTCTGGGTGGTCAGCGCCCAGCGGCAACAGGCGCGACAGAGGCGATTGGACAAATTGATTGCGGCCTCAGCCAAGGACAGAAGGATTAATCTTCTGGCTCCATCGTCGCTTCCAAAGTCGGTTCCAGAACGGCAAAGGAAGGAATCAACAGAGTCAGAACGTTAGAGTCTTTTCTCTTCTCGTCATGCTAGTCTAATGCTGCTACAATCTGGGTAACATTGGACTTGAATCGTTCTAAGATTTCCGAATCCCCTGAACCTTCCCCGAAAGCAACTCAAACGAAATTTTTTATTTTCGCTCTCGACGAAGGAGTCTGAAAATGCGAATCGCCGTTGTTGGTTCCGGATACGTTGGGCTGGTAGCAGGCGCCTGCTTTGCCGATCTTGGCCATGACGTGATTCTGGTCGATAACGATCAGAAAAAACTGGCCGCGCTCCGCAACGGAGAAGTGCCGATTCACGAGAAGTTTCTCCCGGAGTTGCTCGGTCGACACCGTGGCCAGCGGCTCAACTTTTCCGACGACCTGCAGGAAGCAGTACGGGTGAGTTCGGTGATTTTCGTGGCGGTGGGAACGCCGCCGACGCAGAGCGGCGAAGCGGATTTGTCCTATGTGGAATCGGTAGCGCTCGAAATTTCCGGCGGCATCAACGGCTACAAAGTGATCGTGGAAAAGAGCACGGTGCCCGTTTACACGAGCGAATGGGTGCGTAAGATCATTCTCAGGAATGGAGCGGATCCGGAGATGTTCGACGTGGCTTCCAATCCGGAATTTCTGCGCGAAGGCACGGCCGTCACGGATTTTCTGTTTCCCGATCGCATTGTGATTGGCTGCGACAGCGAACGCTCGGCGGAGGTGCTGCGCAAGATCTATCAGCCGCTGACCGACGGCACGTACTACGAAAAACCGGATGCCATTCCACAACCGGACCGGGCATCGATTCCGGCGCCAATCATTGTGACCAGCACGAAGAGCGCGGAACTGATCAAGCACGCCTCGAACGCATTTCTGGCCATGAAGATTTCATTCATCAACGCCGTCGCGTGCCTGTGCGAATCGGTGGAAGCGAATGTCAATCAGGTCGTGCACGGGATTGGGACGGATTCGAGAATCGGCCCTCGATTCCTGAATCCCGGGATCGGATATGGTGGATCGTGTTTCCCGAAAGACGTGATGGCGTTCCGCGCCGTGGCCCGCGAATGCGGCTACGAATTCCGCCTGCTCGATGAAGTCATGCGCATCAACGAAGAGCAGCGCCAGCGCTTCCTGCGAAAAGTCCGCAGCGCGTTGTGGACGCTGCGTGGCAAGAATCTTGGTGTGCTGGGACTGGCGTTCAAAGGCGGAACCGACGACATTCGCGAATCGCCGGCGATTTTCCTGGTGCAGGCGCTTTTGCAGGAAGGCAGCAAGGTGACGGCTTACGATCCGGCGGCGACCGAGCGCACCCAGGAAGTGATGAACTCCAGCATCACTTTTGTGAACTCCGCCTATGAAGCGGCGCACAATGCTGATGCGCTGCTGATTCTGACCGAGTGGGAGGAATTCTCGAATCTCGATCTGAAGCGGCTCCGGCAAGAGCTTCGTTACCCGATCGTGATCGATGGCCGCAACCTGTACGATCCTGACGTGATGGCGGGACAAGGCTTCACGTATTACAGCGTGGGACGCGCCACATCGCATCCTGACGGTGTGCCCGCCGGCGCGCTGAAAAATGGCAAGAAGGCCTAATTAGGATTTGCGGGGACTTCGCGCTGCCGATGCAACTGCAAATGCAGCCGGGACACGGGGCACCCACGCAGCGGCGGCGCTGGCTCGGCATGCAACTGTAACGGCTAACATATCCGAATGAACAAGAAACGTGCGGTGGTCACCGGGGGAGCCGGCTTCCTCGGATCACACCTTTGCGATGCATTGCTGGCTGACGGTTGGAACGTGGTTGCCGTAGACAACCTGCTTACCGGCCGGCGGGCAAACCTCGAACATCTGGAAAATGACTCCGCTTTCGAGTTTGTCGAAAAAGATATTTGCGAACCGTTCGATGTGGGCCGGGTCGATTATGTGTTTCACTTTGCCAGCCCGGCCAGCCCGGTCGACTACAGCATTCACGGAATCGAGACGCTAAAAGTCGGCTCGCTCGGCACCTTTCACGCTCTTGACGTGGCCCATAAGTACGGCGCGAAGTTTCTTATATCTTCAACATCGGAGTGCTACGGCGATCCGCTGGAACATCCGCAAAAAGAGACGTATTGGGGACACGTCAATCCGATCGGGCCGCGCTCCGTTTATGACGAAGCCAAACGCTTCAGCGAGGCCGTGACCATGGCTTATTGGCGGTATCACAAGTTGGACACGCGGATCGTGCGCATCTTCAACACCTACGGTCCACGCATGCAGCTGAATGACGGGCGCGTTGTGCCCAATTTCATGAAGCAGGCGCTGCGCGGAGACGAACTGACCGTGTATGGCGACGGCAATCAGACACGCAGCTTCTGCTACGTTGACGATGAGATTGACGGATTCATGCGCCTGGCGAAATCAGACCAGCCACTGCCGGTGAACATCGGCAATCCGAACGAGTTCACGATTTTGGAATGTGCAAAATTTGTTTTAGAGATTACGGGATCGAAGAGCAAGATCCGTCATGAGGCGCTGCCGCAGGATGATCCCAGGCAACGGCGGCCCGATATTACGAGAGCGCGCCGATTGCTCGGCTGGGAGCCGAAGATCGATCTCGCGACGGGGCTGCGCTTGTCGCTCGACTACTTCAGGAAGGCAGTGGCGGAAGAGACGGCGGTGAAATAGTCGGGGCTCAGTTCGCACTTGCGAAGAAGGAATCGGTTGAGAGCATGTGCTTGAAATACTGTTCCTTCCAGTTTGGATTCACGCGGTCCAGCAACAATCCTTCGGTTGCGCCGAAGGAATAGACCACGGTTCTTTTCGAGCCCGCCAAGTCCGCGTGCTGCAGTTCATCCAACGTGGTCGATCTTTTCCGCTTGGCAAAATCGCGGAAGGACTCGTAATCGGCTAATGCAGCGAATTGTGAGGTCGGTTGATAATCAGCGGCTGCCTCCGCCGATCTCACTTCCGTGTAGCGGGCAATGCCCTCCTGCCAAAGTTGGAACGCGAAATACTTGTGATCGTCAGGCGCAAGCTTCGCGAAAAATCTCCTGCGCGCATTGATGTATTCGTGGGCCAGCCCGCGAAACCTTGAACCATCCGGCTCATTCACCGCGCGCAATAACGAGTCTCGCAGTTCGGCGAAGCCGCGTGCGATCTCGGGATTGTCATACGGAAACGGATAGTTCAGCATCCACATACCAGTGGTATCGCCCTTGCTCAAACCGAGCGCGTTGACGGCATCGGCATATCCGGGTTGGGCCCATTGCAATTGATGGAAATGCTCGTGCATAAGGATAAAAAGCCATGGAGTGCTGGTCTTACTCTCGGTGTTGGCGGGTTCGCCGACCACCATCACCGCCGGCGGTCCGAACGCAGGAAACGTCGCCTGCAGATTGTTGGGATATTGCCGGGGCCGGGCGAACAAATCTTCGCCGATTGGCTTGAACTCTTTCGGCGGCGCCGGATGGTGAGTCAGAAACTCAGTATCAGCGGTTACGAGAATCAAAGGCGACGGCACTTTGCTCCATCCCACCCACACTTTGTCTTCGATGGTAGGCGCGAGGCGATAGAACTCCGCGACTCGGATCGCATCGTTTGCAGAAAGCCTAGGAGGCGAGGACTGCTG
>JASHRE010000459.1 GCA_030037515.1 Candidatus Sulfotelmatobacter sp. | reverse complement strand
GCACATCGCGACGAGCGCTCTTCGTTGTGGATCGAACAAGCCATGCAGGATCTGCGCTATGGCTTGCGCACACTGAGCAGGAGCCCCGGATTCACCATAACCGCGGTGCTCACTCTTGCCCTCGGAATCGGCGCATGCACGGCCATCTTCAGCCTGGTGAACGCGGTGCTGATTCGATCGCTACCGTACGGAGATCCAAGCCGGCTCGTCTATCTCTATACGCCCAATCCGCAGTTCAAACTGCCCGCCGAAGTCTTCGGCCCTACCTACGCCGATTTCTTCGATCTGAAGCGCGACAGTCATTCCTTTCAGGATATGACCGCCTTCGACCAGTCCGTCTTCAGCCTGGCTTCGCCGGCCGCGGCGGAACGCATCAGCGCGGCGCGCGTCGATGGCGATTTCTTTCGAACCTTTCAATCCCGTCCTGAACTTGGCAGAGAAATAAGTCCCGATGACAACCAATCGGGGCAGGAAAAAGTCGCTGTTATAAGCCACGCACTCTGGCAGTCCATATTCGGCTCGGCGACTGACGTTCTCCATCGCTCGCTGTTGCTCGACGGCAGGAGTTACGAGATCATCGGCGTCATGCCGGAGGGCTTCGAGTATCCGCATAATACCGATTTGGCCTACGGAGAATCTCAATACAAGACGACGCAGGTCTGGATCCCGCTGGTCCTTACTCCACAGCAAATGGTCGATAGAGAAAATTCGAGAGGAAATGCCGTCGCCCGCCTCAAGCCCGGCGTCTCCATCGCCCAAGCGCAGGCGGAGATGGCCACCATCATGGTGCGCCTTGACAAGCTCCATGACCCGCAGGTCCGGGGATGGGGCGCGCTGATTGAGAACTTCGTCGACAGTACCGTCGGCCACTTCCGCTCACTGCTGTGGCTATTCCTCGGCGCAGTGTCGATCGTTCTCTTGATCGCCTGCGGCAACACCGCCAATCTGCTCCTGGCTCGCGCCGCGGGACGCATGCGCGAGTTGGGCGTCCGTGTCGCGCTCGGCGCCGGCCGCAGCCGCATCGTTCGCCAGTTCATCACGGAAGCCCTGTTGATCGGCCTCGCCGGCGGAACCATCGGTGTCGGCTTCGCGTACCTCTTCCTGCGCATTCTTCCGCTCTTCAATCCCGGCAACATCCCACGTCTCAATGAAGCCTCGCTCGACATACGTGTCCTGCTCTTCACCATCGCAATCTCGCTGCCTACCAGCGCGCTCACCGGCGTCCTCCCCGCACTCGCCGCCTCGCGCATCAACCTGACTGACTTCCTCGCCACCAACGGCAGCCGCAGCGTTGCCTACGCGCATACGCGAATTCAAAGTGGCCTCATCGTGGTCGAGTCGGCACTCGTCGTAGTGCTGCTCGCTTCAGCCGGCCTGCTCATTCGCAGCTACGTCTACGTCGAGTCGGTCGACACCGGCTTTTCGCGATCCACCGTTACTCTGAACATTGAGCCCGATCCGCGCTACAGCCATCCACAAGCCGTTGAATTCTTCCGAAATCTCTTTGCAAGGCTCCAGGCGTTGCCCGGTGTAGAAACGGTTGGAGCCGTCAACAGCTTACCCCTCAGTAACTCCGAAGACCTAAGAATGTTCGCGGTGGATGGCTATCCCAACCAAAAGAGTCAATTGGCTGAAGCGCGCTGGGTGACGCCCAATTATTTTTCAGCGATGACGATTCCACTTGTTGCCGGGCGGCTGTTCACCGCCGACGAGAAACCCGCGTCGCACACCATCATCATCAATCAGAGTTTCGCCAGAAGGTATTTTGCCGGGCGCAACCCCATCGGTGGCCGTGTCAGCAGACAGGATGACCCAACTCAATGGAGCACCGTTGTCGGTGTCATTGGTGACGTGCGCCACAACAGCCTGGAAGAACCCGCCGAGCCGCAAATCTATCATCCCGACACGGAGTTCGGAGGCGGATACATCGCCGTCCGCTCTTCGCTTCTAGCAAGGTTCCTCGCGGCCTCCATTCGCAACGTTCTTCACTCCCTCGATCCCAACCTCGCCGCGGGCGACATTCAAACCATGGGAGATCTTGAATCGGAAGCCAGCGCACAGCGCCGCTTTCAAACCTCGCTTCTCACCCTCTTCGCCACTATTGCACTATTCCTCGCGCTCGTCGGCCTCTACGGCCTCATGGCCTACTCTGTCAGCCGCCGCACGCGCGAAGTCGGCATTCGCATGGCCCTCGGCGCGGAGCGTAGCGATGTACTTCGGCTAGTACTCAAGCAAGCCGCATTTCTGCTTGCCATTGGTCTCGCCTGCGGCCTCGTCGCTTCGTGGTTCGCCACGCGTGCCATTCAGGCGTTTCTCTTTGGTGTCGGCCGGCATGACCCAATTACAATGCTGTCCGTCTGTGCTTTGCTCGCAGTATCGGGCTTGCTCGCGGCCATGATTCCCGCTCGCTGCGCTGCCTCTATCGATCCCATGCAGGCGTTGCGGAACGAATAGGAAAGGACCTTCATACGTGTCTTTGGGATTCCACGTCGAGATTGGGGCTGGGTTCATGTCGAATCGAGTCGCTCGCCGAGGCGCGGTTAGATAACGTTATGTCGCTTATGTATCAGGTCCGCCGTCGTAAAAAGAGTCTTCAACTCTTCAACTCGTCGAGTCTGTAAGCCCGAACCTTCTGCTCCACGAGCTTCACACGAATGGTCACGTCCTTGATGGCGAAGTGTCGCAGGAACGTCACCACTTCACCCACACGATTGTGGATGGTGCGATCTCCAAGACCTTCGC
>JASHRE010000458.1 GCA_030037515.1 Candidatus Sulfotelmatobacter sp. | reverse complement strand
TTTCCGATGGGATCTTCGCCGGGAAACAATTGCCGTGCCACGAGTTGGGTGATCACCGCTACGTGGGCGCGATCGAGCCGCTCGTCCTTTCTAAAAATGCGGCCACGAAGAAGTGGAATCCGGATGGCGGCGAAATAGCCGGGGTCGGCGCCGCGCACCATTATGTCGGGTATCCGGTCCTTTGGCAGCGGCGGATGTTCAACCACGCTCATCGCGCGGTCGCCATTCCAGCCCTCTCCGGGAGGTGAGCTTACCAGTCCCGCGGCCTGTACTCCGGGGAGTGCCCGGACACGCGCGATGAGCTGTTCAAAAAAAGCGATCTGTTGCGCCGGATGCGTGTACCGCACCTCTG
Source organism: Candidatus Sulfotelmatobacter sp. (assembly GCA_030037515.1). Classification (GTDB taxonomy): domain Bacteria; phylum Acidobacteriota; class Terriglobia; order Terriglobales; family Acidobacteriaceae; genus Sulfotelmatobacter. Next base: position 5,511 of record JASHRE010000458.1, on the reverse strand, counting down.
GCAGACTCACTCGCATGGTCAGCACGTTATCTATGGGTACGCCAAGGTCGGTCGTGCGCAGATTGCGAAAGCTCTTCAAGAGCAGACCAGCGCCCACGAGCAGCACGACGGTAAGGCCGAATTCGAGTACAAGTAGAAACGTGCGGGCGCGGGCCCGCACTGCTCCGCCACTATGGGCTCGCGGACCCTGCTGCAGTGCATTAAGAATGTGCGGCCCGCCGGAGCTGAGTGCCGAGATGAAACCGAAGAAAAGGGCGCAGGCCGCGATCACGGCCACGGTGAAAGCAGCGACTGTGCCGTCGATGTGAATTGTCTCTATGCGATTCATGTCGTGGCGCGCATACACGAGCCAACGCAGGACACCCCATGCAAGTAGCACTCCTACCCCGCCACCGGCGGTGGAGAGCAGCAGGCTTTCGACCAGCCGCCCGCGTATGAGACGCATACGGCTGCCACCGAGTGCCGCGCGGATCGCGAGCTCGTTGCTTCGAGCAGCCGTTCGCGCAAAAAGCAGACTGGCCACATTGATGCAAGCGATGAGCAACAGACAACCAGTCGCGGCCAGAATCGCGTAGAGCGGAGTCTTGTAATTCTCGACGGCATCGTCGAGCATCGTGCGGCCGGTGACGGCGGCGAAAACGCCTGGCTTGGGATGGGCCGTCGCGATTGCTTTCTGCACCACATTCAATTGGGCAACGATCCTGGGCAATGAGGCACCAGGCCGAAGGCGCGCGATCACCTGGAACTCATGATCTTCAAAAGTGCGCAGTTGGAACGCAGACGCTTCGTGGCCAACGGGAGTCCAGACCTGCACGGTGCTCCCGCCATATGCCCCGGAATACACAAACCAGGACGGGAGAACTCCCACGACCGTGTATGGTTTGGCGTCGAGCCAGATCGTCTTGCTAACGATTGAGGGATCGCCGCCATAGCGCCGCTTCCAAAACGGGTACGTCAACAGAACCGTGGCCGCCGTGCCGGGACGGTCATCGCCCACGGTAAAGCTGCGACCAAGTAGCGGCCGCACGCCGAGGATCGAAAAGAAATTCCAAGAGCACCAGGCGGCATCGATTTTTTCCGGCAACTGTCCGGCGTCGGCCGAAACGTCGTAGTTCTGCCAGGGCGAGACCATCGCCATTTCGGCGACGCTGAGGGCAGACCGTTGCCACTCCCAGAAGCTACCCGCATCCACGGGAAGACGTGAACTGGCGGGAAAGAATGAACTCGCGCCCAGGTTGGTTTCGCTTCCATAAATGACAATCAGACGGTCCGCATCGCGATAGGGTAGCGGCTTGAGCAGCACGTTCCGCACTACAGTGAAGAGTGCGACGTTTGCACCGATTCCCAGTGCGATCACCGTCACCGCAATCGCGGCAAAAGCGGGCGTGCGCACCAGTGCTCTGGCCGCGTATCTGAAGTCACGCAGGAGGTCCTCGAGCAGCGTGATACTGTTTTGCTCCCAGACCCTCTCCCGGACTGTTTCCGGGTTCCCGAGCTTTATTCTTGCTTGGCGCTGCGCTTCTTCAGGGGGCATACCACGGGCCCTATTTTCGGCAGACTCCTCAGCAAGGTAGGATTCGATCTCCTGCTGAAGTTCCATGTCTGCCTGCCGCCGGCGAAAGGACCTGAACCAGCTCATTCGATACCTCCGTCAGCGCGCCGTCTCTTCGCCCATAACCAAGGCAATAGCTCTGGCCATCTGTCGCCAGCGGTTCGTCTCGCGAGAGAGTTGTTTTTTTCCAGCAGAAGTGAGGCAGTAGAACTTGGCTTTGCGGTTGTTTTCACTTACGCCCCAGTAGGACGACACCCACCCGCGGTTCTCTAGCCGGTGTAGAGCCGGATAGAGCGATCCCTGTTCTACTTCGAGCACATCCTCCGACGTGCGCTCAATCACCTTGGCAATCGTGTGCCCATGCGCGTCGCCTGGGGCCAGGGTCCGCAGAATCATCATGTCAAGCGTCCCCTTGAGCATCTCTTTACCCGTTTGGCGCGTCTTGCCCACCACCATGGCCTCCATCGAACTTCTAGGTAAAAGTAGCATACACCACTCGAACTCCTATGGGAAGAGACCAACTGCCGCCGAGATCAGCAAGGCATGCGTAAAGACGATTTTCCTGGATTCGGAGATTCTCTCAGCATCTTTCAATCGATTCTTAATTAGCGGTTGGTCGGCATCGGGAAATGCTTCCAAGTGGCAAGATCCCCTTCTCCCATCGAGATTGGAATCCACACACCAGCCCGTATCTGGAACGTGTCCAGCCGGACCTGTGCTACCTTCATTGTCCTGATGGAAAAGTGGCTGAATATTCTCTTTGGTCTGTTGATTGGGGCCATGTGGATGGGTGAGGTTCTGCTCGGCAACCTCGGCGGCACATCTGTCTTCGGATACCTGCGCGATGTCCACCCCCGCGTTTTTGCTCTCGCGCCCGCGTTTGCGCTGGCCGCCGTTGGCGTCACGCTGTTCGGCGTGATGCTGGCCGCCTACCAGCACAACAGGATCCCCGCGGACCTTCGCGTTGGGTCTGGAGCCGAACTGCTCCGCGGAGGTATTGTGCTCCTGACGCTTCTCGCCATCACTTTGTTCCACAGCGCCATGATGGGCGACCCTGCCCACATCCACGAATTTGGGCGCAGCGCGCACCAGCTGCCCACGCACGCCGAACTGTCCAGCTTCCTCCATACAGACGCCCTCGGGGGCGGCCTCAACCACCTATGGATCGTGCCACTGCTCGGCGTCACCGTGGAAGCAGTAGGCGCCATCTTCGGCAAGCGGCAACGCCAGTCCGAGGCGTCAGCTTCCGCCCGCTGATCGCAAAGTCGCGCAGGCGACATGGCCAGCGGGGCGGCCATCCAGAAGTCAACCGGATCGGCACGAGAAGTCGGCTAGTGTGACCGATCGCAGAACCCCCCGTATCACGAGCAATGCGAAAGCTATCCCGAGGCCAGCAACCCTGGTGGCCCACGGAGCTCGATTTATGGGATATTACGAGCGCACTAACGGTTACGCGAACACACCAAATGTTCCGTTCACCTGCGTCCGGCTGCGATCCGAGCGTGGCTCCTCACCCTCCAAGTACGCGAGGGTTGTCGCAAGGTCGCTGTGTCCCAGACGCTTCTGGATAGTCCTCGCGCCTACGCCCGCCCGGTGCTGGAGAGTGGCGTAGGTCTTGCGAAACTTGTGAAGCTTGAACTCGCCGTTTAGCGCAGCCTTTTTAGCCAGAGACTTCAGCGCGCGCAACATGTGGCCGTTCGGATGGCCGTGCGGAGTTGTGAAGATTAGATCGCCCTTCGTCGCCAGCATCCGCTTCTTGAGCGCAGCCAGAAGAAAATCCGGAAGCGGAATCTCCCGCTCCTCGTAGTCCTTGGGCGTCCAGTTTGCTTTGGCTCGCACCGTAAACAGCCCATCCACGAAATCGCTGTCGTTCCACTCGGCATATATCACTTCCTGCTCGCGCGCTCCTGTACACAAGAAGAACTGGAACAGAATCCACTCCTCCGGGTCCGCCGCCGCGAAGAGCGTCTTCAACTCGTCGGGTCTGTACGCACGAACCTTCTGCTCTACAAACTTCACGCGGATGGTCACGTCCTTGATGCCGAAGTGTCGCAGGAACGTCACCACTTCACCCACACGATTGTGGATGGTGCGATCTCCAAGACCTTCGCCGCGTAGGCAGGCGACGAAGTCATAAAGCTGCTGCGTCGTGACCTGCGAAAGGACGAGGTTGCCCGTGGAGGCATAGAACTGCTGGAGGGTGTACCGATACCCCCTCGAAGTCTTCGAGGACTTCGTAGCCACGTTCTCGAGGTATTTGTCGACGGCAGCTCGCCAGTCTTGGCGATGGGCTTCGGCTCCGGACGGGGACGCGGCGTGGGGAGTGCGAGGTTCTTGCTGATCTTTGCACCGATCGAAGTCTCCTCGCACTTCTCGGTGATGAGATCGGACAGCAGCTTAAGCGAGGCGGCCTGCGCTTCCTTATATGTGCTGACAGATAGTTGATCCCATCTGCGCTTGCCCCCAAGGGTGTAGCGCAGGCAGAAGGTGACGTTGGCTGGATACATCGCTCGGGGCGATGCTGGTTTGTATTGACGGGTGCCGCTTTCGCGGATGTAGATGGCCACTTTCATCGGTATAGCCTCCGTGGGCTAATACCGAGCGAGCCTGGATTTCCCGAACATCGGTAGCCGGGTGCGGTAGCCGCGAGAAAATCTGCTCTAAGTCCTCTGGAATCAAACTGGCGGAGAGAGAGGGATTCGAACCCCCGATACCCGTAAAGGTATACACGCTTTCGAGGCGCGCGCCTTCAGCCACTCGGCCATCTCTCCGCGCCGTTAGTTTGGCTTCATTTTATCAGGGAAGCCGTTAGCTTCTAATTTTCCTGATCTCACTGAACTGAACCCGACTCGACCTCCTCACACAAACCTTAAGATGCGGTTTGTGTCCGGGTCCTCAATCTGCGCATAGATGTCCAGTGGTACGAATGTCGCTGTGTCCGAGTCGGGCCTGCATCTTGGTTGGGTGTGCTTCCTTCTTGCCATGCGTGGAGAAGCTCCTGCGGAGTACCTGAAACGTAGGATGAAATGCGACCCCAGTCTTTTCGCGACCGGGTGCAGGCGGGCGTAGCCAATTGGTGAAACATCTCTATAGCACTTAACTACCTTCAAAATGGGCAAAACGAAGGCGCAAGCTGCGACATCGCCTACTGTTACCGACAGTTGCGCGACGAGTGTCCCTGGCAACTACCGGCTAATGCGAAGGAGCCGCGTGAAGACTTGGGTTCGATGCCTGCTTGCAAGGGACTTCCAGCATCTCGATCTTCTTGATCGCGTAATCATTGGGCGGAAGAAACACCGACGCGACGGGCTCAGCAAACGTCAGGTTAGTCGCTTCACTTGTAATTCTTGTGGTCCATTCGCCGGGGCCGGGAAATTCGTCCACGCTGCGCAACGAAAGACTCACATTGCGCCTCGCCGTGCCGAACTTTGTGTACCACGCCTCCCTTTTGTGCGTTCGATTGCCAAGGACGACGGTGGATCGGCAGCCGTGCGTCTCATGACCAAGGATGGTCTCTACCCCCAAGTCTTCGTTCTTCTCGAAGACCTTCCCCGAGATGATCACAGAGGCCAACGCCCGCGAACAGTCCCCGTAATCTGGCTTCGCCTCCGGCGAGTCGTCTCGGGGCGCTGCAACAGCATCGCCATGTACAGCGCAGTACGAACCTTGATCTCTTTCGGCGGGCTGGCAAGTGATCAAGCGGATTCCAAGCTGCGCTTCTCCTCGGACAAAATGTTGTTCCTCCGCCGGAATGCTCCAGCATGACTGCCGATGAGCAACGGGCGCGGGAAGCATTAAGACTTTCGCCTCTTTGTTGTTGCTATTCCAGACAGTTCGCGTTCCAGCTACTGGATCCTCAACCGTGGCCGAGGTATAACCTCCAGCCTCGGAGGTCGTTTCAAAAAGACGGCGACCTTGCAAATCAACTGCCGTCAGATCGCTACCTTGCTGAGTGTCAG
>JASHRE010000457.1 GCA_030037515.1 Candidatus Sulfotelmatobacter sp. | reverse complement strand
TCGCGATCGGAAAAAGTTCGCACGACGAGCTTGCGCCCATTCGCTTCGGGAGTTCCCGCCAGCAGGGCCGATGCTTGCGCCGTCGCGAGTTCCTCTTTTGACTGCTCTGCCTGCTTGCGCAGCGAGCGAATTTCATCCAGCGCTTTTGCCGCAAGTTGCGGCACGTCATAAATATGCGCCGAGAACAGCGCCGCGGTTTCGCTGAGGGCGGTGAAATCGCGGCGCGCCGTGGCGAGGGCACGCTGCCCGGCGACGAACTCGGCGCGCCATCCCTGGCGAACTCGTTCCGCTTTCCGCAGCAGGATGCAGCCAATCTGACCAGTCTGACTGACGTGCGTTCCGCCGCAAGCGCTGAGATCGAAATCGCGAATGTCGATGATGCGCAGCTCCTCGCGATCAGCAGCGGGAATTTTCCGGAGCCCGAGCGCGCCGGCTTCCTCGCGCGTGACAAAACGAATCTCGACCGGACGATTTTCCAGAATGATTTCGTTGGCCATGCCCTCGGCGGCTTCGATCTGCTCTTTCGTCAGCGTGGGCGTGTGGAGGTCGATTGAGCAGTAATCGTCGGCCATGTGGAACGAGACCGTGTGCATGTCGAACAGACGCACGAATGCCGCGGATAGCACGTGCTGTCCGGAATGCTGCTGCATGTGATCGCGGCGGCGAGCGGGATCGATTTGTCCGCGGACACGAGTTCCGGGCTTGACGTCTTTCAGGGGAGCTTCGAGATAGTGCACGACGCGGCCGTCTTCGGTGTCGAGGACCTCGCTCACTGGCATTTGTTGGTTCGAGTCAGCGACCGTAATCGAGCCGGTGTCGTGGAGTTGTCCGCCGCTCGTGGGATAAAAAGCGGAGCGGTTGAGGATCAGCGCCGGGCGCGGGTTTTCGACAGACTCGCGGATTTCAGCGTCGAAATCGTAAAGGAAAGAATCGCGATAGTAGAGGCGGTCAGTCATGCTTGATGTCTATTTTAAGGATGGGTACGGCGGAAGGGAACCGTGCCCGGGTCTGCGCGGCAAGCACAATCCTTGCCATCTCGCAAAAATGTCGCGGTCCGGACTGGCTTACTGGCCGGTGATGACAAGAGGAGGGCCACCTGATAGAAGTCGACTCGCTAAGGATTCTCTCGCTTATACTCTTGTCCTCGCTGTCGGGTACTTCGTTGCGTGCAGCAGCAATACCATGAGCCAGGACACGACAGGCAAACCCCCTGGCGACGACTGCCGAGATGCTTTGCACCACCACTGGCAGGGCGACCGCGGTCTTTCCAGGTAACACGGGTACTCAGCCTGTCCTTGCTTCGTCTATTCCGACCCAACAACCGCCCGGGGACAGAGTTTAGAGGTCATTTGCAACGACTCGCCGTTCTGGGCTGTGCCCGGAATTCACGCTGTGCAGTGGGTAAAGAGCCGATCCTGTTTAACTGATAAGCTAAGGTCTTCTCGCAGAATAAGCGCTCAAACGAGGGCGAACGCCGCCTGCAAAGCTAACTCAACAAGGTCCCGCCGACTCCGTCCGGCTTGCGCAGGGCCCAGGGATTGGTTGGGCGTAAAATCTCCGATGACGCTCCGAATCCCTCCCTGCGGATGCCAGGGTTGCGCCGATTTTGTGAAAGTGCTTCGCCTGGGGCCACTGCATCTTGCGCCGCTCCATCAGTACGGCCCGATGATCCCGCCGATGTGGCGTGCGGCGGGTTTTCGAATCGACCGCACCGGCAAGCACGCCCGCGCCACGCCGGCATCAAGAACATCGAGATACTTCATCCCAATGCCAGTGTTGAACAGCACAACCGTATCTTCCCTCTTGAAAAATCCCTTGGTGCGCAGCTTGCGATACGCCACCAGACATGCTGCGCCTTCGGGTGCAGCAAAGATGCCTTCAACTTTCGCCCACTGCCGTGCCGCCTCGAGTATTTCTTCGTCTGTCGCACTCACCGCCGCGCCTTTGCTCTTCTTCAAGATGTCGAGAATTAAGTAATCCCCGTACGGCTTCGGCACGCGCAGGCCTGAAGCGAGCGTGGCAGCGTTCGTCCACATTTCCGACGAACTCTTCCCTTCTTCCCACGCTTTGACGACTGGCGCGCAGCCCGAGGATTGCACGCAGATCATCTTAGGCCGCTCGGAACTGATCCAGCCGAGCGTCTCCATTTCTTCGAACGCTTTCCACATCCCGAGCAAGCCGACTCCGCCGCCAGTGGGATAAATGATGCCATGCGGCAGCTTCCAGCCGAGTTGCTCGGCGACCTCGTAGCCCATCGTCTTTTTGCCTTCGACGCGATACGGCTCCTTTGTGGTCGACACGTCGAACCAGTTTTCGCGCTTCCAGTCCTCAGATTCTTTCAGCTCGGCAACTTTGCGCGCGCAATCGCTGATCAATCCATCGACGAGCGTCACGTGCGCGCCGTAATAATCGCACTCGATCCGGTTCGCGGCCGGAACATCTCTGGGCATGAAAATGTGTGCTTCGACTCCAGCGGCCGCCGCATATGCGGCCAGCGCCCCCGCGGCGTTCCCGGCGGATGGGATCGCAAGCTTCTTCAGACCAAAATGGCGCGCCATGGTCACCGCGGCAGAAAGTCCGCGAGCTTTAAATGATCCGGTCGGATTCAGGCCTTCGTCTTTGATGAAGACGTTGGGGAATTCCCGGCTGGGCAGCAGCGGCGTGAATCCTTCGCCGAGCGAAACAGGATCCGCGTCGGGAAGCACCGCATCGTAGCGCCACATGGAAGGAGTGCGTCCTGCAAGCCGCGCCGCCGAGAACGTTCTTTTGATTGCGGTCAGATCATAGCGGGCGTAAAGTATTCCGCCATCTTTCGGACAAACCGACTGTGGGCGATCCGAGGGATAGTGCTCTCCGCAGCGCGTGCATTCCAGATAAGTAAGCATGGACATGCGAGTGTATCAGTTGCCAGCATCCCGTTTGTCAGTCCCGGCTCTCAGTTATAAGGGGTTGAGGAGTTGAGGTGACGACGTCGGAGGTCCGAAGACTGAGGTCTGAAGACTGAGGTCTGAAAGCCCTGACCCCTGATCACCAGCCTCCGAGCCCTGATCTTTGATTTACTATCTATGGCTCAGTTGAAATCACAGGGAGACCATGCATGGGCAAGTTTATCTTCGGATTGGTTTTAGGAGCGGTCGTGGTTTTTGCAGTGGTTTATGGCTACTTCGCAACCGGGATGGCGCCGGTCGCGACTTCCGCACACGCAATGCCATTCGAAAGAAAGTTTGCGCGCATGGCGTTGCATGCCCGCATAGACAAAGAAGCTCCGAAGACCGTTCCCATCGCAGCCGATGACACGGCTTATGCGGCGGGCGTGCAAATCTACAAAGAACACTGCGCGGTATGCCACGGATTGCCTGGGCAGCCTCAGACCGCCATCGCCAAAGGCATGTATCCCAGACCGCCGAAGCTGATGGAGGGGACCGGCGTCACCGACGATCCTCCGTCGGAGACGTACTGGAAAGTTTCTGGCGGAATCCGCATGACCGGTATGCCTGGCTTTGAGAAATCGCTTTCGACCACACAAATGTGGCAAGTCAGCGTGATGCTGGCCAATGCCGACAAGCTATCCCAAACCATAAAGGACAGCATAACCGCAGTCACGGTGCCGCCGGCTACCGTGGCCGACCCAAAATCTTCGACGAAGAAGTAATTTTCTGGCGTCTGCTTCGTCTTTGTAGGTAATGGAGATCTTCGATGAGGCTGACTGGTTCGATGGCTCCTCTCTCGCTAGCCCTTGCCTTGGTCTGGTTTCTTGGCAGCGGAACCCTGGCCTATAGCTCGCAAGACCGCACCGAGGTCGGAAGGCATGTCAGCATCGCTCCCGGTGACGAGGCAAACGAAGTCACTTGCTTCGGTTGCAGTGTCCGCATTCGCGGCCACGTCAAAAGCGACGTCACCGTGTTCGGCGGCAGCGTCATCGTGGAAGATCAAGCCGAAGTTGACGGCGACATCACTGCGTTTGCGGGGCGCGTCCGCCTTGATGACGGGGTGAAAGTGGGCGGCGACGTAACTGTGTTCGGTGGCCATATCCACCGCAACCCGGGAGCGTTCATCGGCGGCGACCTGATCGACTTTGGCAATCCCGGCTTGATCGTGCTGTTGGCGCTTATCCCCCTCGTTGCTTTCCTAGCATTGATCGCGTTGATTGTGTGGCTCGTCCGCCGGCTGGTGTGGCCTACGGTTCCGGCGACCGCGTGACGGCACTCACCAGCGGCGAGTGCCAAAACTCTTGCGCATACCCACGGCGAAATAACGCCCCCAGGGCCCGTTGGGACCGAAGTCAGCCGGGCCAAGATTCTTATCGCGCGCCCCCAGCCGGTCAAACAGGAAGTGCTGCGTGACACGGAACTCGAATCCGTTGCCAATGTAGACACCCGCTCCCCACGAGTGCTCAACCCCGATGGCATCCGGCGACCAGGTATAGAGGGTCTTGGGCAGGTTCTTGCCGAACAAAAACGCCTGTGCGCCGAATACCATGAACCGTCGCAGCGGCCCCCGGCCAAATGGCCGGAACTCGACCAGGCTTGACAGCATATAGCGGGCAAACATGCTACAGGGATCGTTGACCCCGCCGTTCTGGGCCACTTCCGCCGAGCAGAGATTCGGATCGATTTCGTTGTGCGGAGGGGCCAGGTCGAACTGCGCCCATCCCCAGATCGTGTCCCGGGGAAAGAACATGCGTTCGTCCGGCGCTTCCTTGTGCCACTGCGTGTCATGCCAAAGTCCCGTGAACAAAGGGCCATTGCCGTCGGACTGCGACGCATCGGGCGTGGCAGCCTGCGCCCCCGCGGTTTGAGCCGGAAAACTGAGAAGCAGAATGGATATGAGTACGACCGCAATGGAACCTGGCGATGATTTCATCTTTCCTCCAAATAAGGTTCTTCCGGATCAGCTGCCCGCACGAACGCCTTCCAGTGCTGGGCGGATGAGACGCGGGACTAAAGCGAGCGGGACATTGTAAACTGCCTCGCGGAATCGGGACAGGTACTGGGACTGCGGAGGCGTGCGTGGAAGGACGACCGGTCGGTCAGCGCCTTCCAGAATTCATATCTTGCAGTGGGATTATTCCATTCATAGTACATTCACACTATTGGTGTCCCCATAACCTCTTCCAAAAGAAGGACTAACCATTTGGTTGGCCGATTGCACTCGGAACGGCATGCCCCAAGAGATTTCAGTTTCGTACCAGGCGATCAAGAGCAAGGTTTATCGGTTGATCGACGCGCTTGTAGTCGGAGAGAAGAACGAAGCTGATATACAGGAATCGATTCAGCGCTGGTGGGATCTGATCCACCCGGCGGATCGCCCCGTTGCGCAGAAGTACCTTCTTATGGTTCTTGGTCGCTCCGCCTCGGCCCTTGACGCGGTTGGCGACGGCTTGTTCGCCGCCGGCGGGGCGCAATATCCGCAGGCACTCGATAGCCACCCCGTCCCGAGCAAGCGCATGCGGATGACCGAAAGAATCGTCGAGCGCATGGTCAAGGAAACCGGCGTCAGAACCACGGTGTAGGCGCTCTCGCCGCTCGTTTTGCAAATCGCAAGTTTGCGTGACGATGTCAACCATTAGGCGCCGTGGTGCTTGGGCTTGTGGCTTCTAGCTCTGGGCTGACTCAATGGTGTTGTCGGTTAGCGTTTTGCCCACCGATATTGCTCGCAACTTCAGTCTTGAAACGGTCGACGGCGGGTCAGGAAAGCTATTTTCCTTGGCACGGTCCAGCACCATCCGGGGTGGCGGTAACGTCAACAAATATCGTCTGCGGCAGCCTCCCCTGAGACCGCGATCGCTCTGCGGCAGGGCAATGACGGCAGCCCTGCGCGAACTAAATGTCGTAATACAGCGCGAATTCGAACGGGTGCGGCCTTAGGCGGATCGCGTCCACCTCTTTTGAGCGCTTGTAATCGACGTAGGTTCGCAACACTTCTTCGGTGAACACGTCTCCCTTGAGCAGAAATGAGTGATCGCGTTCAAGCTCGTCGAGCGCGTCCTCGAGCGAGCCGGGCATCGAAGGCACGCTGGCCAGTTCCTCGGGATCGAGTTCGTAAATGTCTTTATCCAGCGGCGGGCCGGGATCCATTTTGTTTTCGATCCCGTCGAGTCCCGCCATGAGCATCGCGGCAAACGCCATATATGGATTGCAGCTCGGGTCCGGCGGGCGAAATTCCACTCGCTTCCCCGCCGGAGAAGCCGAATACATCGGTATCCGGCATGCCGCTGAACGATTCCGTCGCGAATACGCCAGATTCACCGGCGCCTCGAACCCGGGCACAAGGCGTTTATACGAATTGGTCGTCGGCGCGATGATCGCCGCCAGCGCCGGCCCGTGCTTCAACAGTCCTCCGACATACCACAGCGCGGCTTGCGACATGCCCGAATAGCCGTCACCAGAAAACAGCGGCTCGCCATGCTTCCACAACGACTGATGCGTGTGCATCCCGTTGCCGTTATCA
>JASHRE010000456.1 GCA_030037515.1 Candidatus Sulfotelmatobacter sp. | reverse complement strand
GTAGAGTGCCAGGATGCCGCCGACGATCGCGTCAGGAATGCCCGCCAACGCCAGAATCGAGTCTTTGAAATTGTTGAACAGGCTGTAGAGAGCCCCGGCAATCAGAATGAAGCTGATTGGTACGATAACCTCCAATCGCTTCTTGGCTTCCTGTAGATCGCCAAACTCACCGGCCCAGATCAGATGGTATCCCGAGGGAAGCTGAATGTTTTTTGCAATGCGTTCCTGGGCCTCTTCGACTGTGCCACCAAGGTCGCGGCCACGGACGCTGAACTTGACGGGAATGAAGCGTTGCACGCTCTCGTGATAAATCCACGATGCTCCCGTATCGAGCGTGATCGTCGCCAACTCGCTCAACGGGATATAAGCGTTGGCGCCGTTGGGCGCCGTATAAGCCACTTTTATATTTCGGATTGTGTCGATGCTGTCGCGGTATTCAGGTGTATAACGCACCACGAGATCGAATTGGCGGTCGCCTTCCAAAACTTCCGTGGCTACGGCTCCGCCCATCGCGGCCTGAATGACTGAACTCACATCGCCGGAGTTGAGTCCATAGCGCGCGGCTTTTTCGCGATCGACCTTGATATTGAGGTTCGGCTGACCGAGGACCGGGAAGATACCAAGGTCGGTAACACCCCGGACCTGGCTCATCTGGTCGCGCACCTGGTTGGCAAGATTCGTCAGAACCTCAAGGTTGGGTCCGACGATCTTGACCGAATTCACACCCTTGACGCCCGAGATTCCCTCCTCGATGTTGTCCTCGATGTATTGCGAGAAATTGAACACGATTCCCGGCAGTTCGTTGTTGAATTCGACCTGGATCTGGTTGGTTAACTTGTCCTTTGTTAGTCCTCCGGGCCATTCGTCAAACGGTTTCAAGGGAGCGAACAGCTCCACATTCGAAAAAGGTGAAGCATCGCTGCCGTCGTCGGGACGGCCATGCTGTGAAACAACCGTGATGACTTCCGGATGCCGCAGCAGGATCTCCCGCATCTTTCTGGTCGCGGCTTCACCATCTTCGAGCGAAAGAGTGGTGGGCATGGAGGCGCGAATCCAGAAATTGCCTTCTTCCAGGTGAGGGAGAAATTCGCTGCCGAGACGTGGCGCGATCAGGAAAAAAGTTCCCAGCGAAATAGCAAGTTCGACTCCGACGACAAGAGCGCGGTGAGTTAGGGCAAAACGGAGAGCGGGATTGTACAGCCGGTGTAAGGTTCGGACGACGATCGTCTCCACCTCTTTCACACGGGCGGGCAGCAGAAACGAAGCGATCACAGGTGTGATGGTGAAGGTCGCAATCAGGGCTCCGGCCAAGGCGTAGCCGTAGGTTCGCGCCATAGGGCCAAAGATCTGGCCCTCAACCCCCTGCATGGTAAATAACGGCACGAAGCCGGCCACAGTGATCAGGGCAGAGAACAAAACCGCTTTGTCCACTTGAACCGCGCTGACCAGAATGAGCCGCAACCGATCCGTCCAGCCAGGCGTTTGCGTCATGGGGTCGGGTGCGCGCGTTGGATCAGGCCCCCAGAAGCCGTTTGATAAACGCTGGAGCAGGACGTTTCGTTCTTCGGGTGGACGCTGAAAATTCTTGAAGATGTTCTCGACCAGAATTACGGCCGAATCGACGATGATGCCGAAGTCTACCGCACCCACGGAAAGCAGATTGGCGCTTTCGCCCATGATGACCAGAAGAATAGTGGCGAAAAACAAAGCGAAGGGGATGTTGATTCCTACGATGACCGCACTACGGAGATCCCCGAGGAATATCCATTGGATAAGAAAGACCAGCAGACATCCGAAAATCAGGTTGTGCAAAACTGTGTGCGTGGTTAATGCGATCAGGTGCGAGCGATCGTAGAAAGGAACTACTCTGACGCCCGGCGGCAGACTGCCATCATGATTCAAGGTGCGAATGGCCGCCTCAACCTTGGGAATCATGTCGGCGGTTTTTTCGGTGCGCCTTTGCACCACGATGGCGCCGACCACATCGTCGTGATCGTCCCGCCCCAGGATACCGAGCCGGGGCCGGTATCCGACCGAAACTTTGCCAACGTCCTTCACCAAAACGGGAACGCCGTTCTCCTGGCTGAGAACGACATTTTCAATGTCCTGAACCTTGTAACCTTGCCGCAAGTCGTAGTTGCCACCGTCGTCAATCAGCCCTACGCCGCGAATGTTGATCGACTGCTGGCCTACTCGGATCTCGCGCCCACCGACGTTGATGTTCGCGTTACCCAGCGCAGTGAGAATCTGCGGCACCGTGACGTTGTAGGCTTCGAGCTTGTGCGGATCGACCTCGACCTCAAAGGTCTTGGTGGGACCGCCCCAGCTGTTGATGGCGGCAATGCCGGGGATGGTCAGCAGGCGCCGGGCGACGATCCAATCCTGAACCGTGCGCAGGTTGGTGATTCCAAAATGCGGCGGACCGACTACCTGGTAACGGTAAATCTCTCCCGTCGAACTGTTGGCCTGAATGTTCGGCGACACACCGCCGGGCAAATTAACGTTCTGCTGCAGCGCGATCGCGGCCTGGCTGTAGGCGAAGTAATAGTCGATACCGTACTTGAAGCTGACGCGTACGAAAGAGAGTCCATAGAACGAAGTGGAGCGTATGACTTCAATCCCGGGCGTCGTATAAAGCCCAATTTCCATCGGGATCGTGTAGTAGCGCTCCATCTCCTCGGCCGAAAGCCCCGGAGCTTGCGCCGTAATTTCCAGGATCACGGGAGTGGGATTGGGATAAGCCTCGATATTGAGAAGCTTGAAAGCGACCAATCCAGCGCCGGCAAACAGCAGCAACCCCATCATCACGATGGGTCGGCGGCTGAGGCAGAACGAAATGAGTGCCTTGAACATGAATTATCTTCTGAATGAAGTGGTATGGGCGATGCGCTCTAATCGCTCGGCGGCGCCTGGAGCATGTTGCTCAGAAATACCGCTCCGTCACTGACCACCAATTCTCCCTGCTGTAAACCATCGAGAATCTGAACTTTGCCGTCGTTGCGCAGGCCAACTTTGATGACTCTCTCGGTAAATGTGCGCCGATCTGTTGTCACCCACGCACCCATCGTTCCGTCGGGTTCGCGGACCACTCCGTTTGCCGGGATCGCCGTGGCTTCGACCGGGCCGTCAACCCGGATGACGAAATTGGCCAGCATCCCCGGACGCAGCTCGTTTTGGGGATCGCTGATTTCAGAGCGGATGGTTACACGGTGCGTGTTGGGATCAACCGACTCGTAAATCTTGGAAACCTGGCCTTTGAATACGCGGCCGTCGTAAGCCAATGTCCTGACTGCCACAGGCTGTCCGAGGTGAAAGAATCCGCTCTCGCTCTCCGGTACATTCGCCAGCATCCACTTCAAGTGCACATCCGCCACCGAATAAGGAGCCGGTGGATTCCCCGGCTGTACGAAAAATCCAGGCTGGGCATTTTTGTACGTGACCTTCCCGTGGATTGGACTGCGCACGACTAGCGCAGGATCGATCCTGCGCGATGCAATCATCTGATCAATTTCAGCATCGGTCTTGCCAAAGACGAGAACCGCATCCCGTGCGGCCTTCAGAGCTCCTTCGGCAGTCTGTTGATCAGAAGTCGCCTGTTCCAACTCTCTCTGAGGAACTCCTACGCTGTTGGTGTAAAGATCCTTGGCTCGAGCTAATTCTTTGGTGGTCAGCTCGTAGGTGGCGGCTGCTCCGATGAGGTTTGACTCGGCCTGGATGAGGTCGGGGCTCTTGATGGTGTAGAGGGGCTGATCCTTCTGAACTTCCGCTCCCAGTTCCACAAAAGTTTTAATGATGGTTCCCTGGTAGGCCGGGAACACTTGGACCGAAAGATCTTCATCGTAGTCAATGTTGCCGACAGCTTCCTTTTCAACCGGAAATGCATAGCTCCCGACGGGTTCGATCCTGATCGAATTCAGTTGGCTCGCCGACAGCTCCACCGTTGGAGCGGACTGCGTGGAGTTTGTTGCTGAACCATTTCCACTTGGCGCATTCGCGCTCGCCGGGTGACCGGAGTTGGATAGGAAAACCGCCGCCGCGACAGCGATTCCCGCAACGACGACAACAGCGGCAACCGCTCTCTTGCTGTTGGGTGCTAAATCCTTCATGAGGTACTCTCTTTACCGCTCAACGCCCCGAAACTTTCGGGTTACGCAATTTACCAGCGGTGACCCGATTTCGGGGGTGCTTTTTTTCGCCATTTCTCTTCGATATCCGTGTCCTGAACTCGACGAAACCGGCGTAGAGCAAGCCGCAATAAAAGAGCACGCCGAACAACCCTATAGCCGCCAACACGTACCGATTACACGCCTCATAGTCCAACGAAGTGCTCCCGAACCCCAGGCTTCCCTGTCGTGGGCGTACAGGTCGCGGCGCTTTCAAGCCATCCCGGGGTTTTTCTCAACGAACGGCTAGAGAGCGCGAACCACCGAAGCACTGTCCGATCACCCAATGAGGCTTTGCGATCTCTGGGCCTGCTCTCAGCAACTCCGCTGTCGGTTTGAGTGTAAGTCCGCGCGCATAGATGCACACCGTATCTTTCAGCTGGCGCTTGTATCTTTTGGAACTTCGGGGGCGTATCTTTTAGACAATCGGCAAGAAAACCGTTTCCCAGCAGCGTTGAGATGGCGCAAGATTTAGCGTTGGACTGGACCACATCATGGACCTGCTTTCGATCTATGCCCCCGCCCACCGCCAGAGAATGCTCATCGTAGCCGGCGTTCTCATTGGAGGGATCGCACTGATCGATTGGTGGGCAACTCATTACATCTCATTGGGTTTTTTGTATTTGTTTCCGATCATTATCTTTGGAGGATTTCTCTCTCGTACCCACATTGTCGGAATTGCTCTGCTTTGCGCCATACTCCAGGAGGCGTTTAGCAATCTGCCCGAAAATGAAGCAGTGATTCGCCTGGTTTTCAGTTCCGTTGGATTTGTTGGCACGGGGCTGTTCATTTCTGAAATGGTCCGCAACCGGCGAATCATCCTCAGGCACTCGAATGAACTGGAGGATGCCGAGCGGCAGCTGCATTCGCTGATCGAAAGCAGTCCGGCGGCCATTGTGACGATTAACGCAAGCGGTAAGGTTCTCATGGCAAATGAGGCGGCGCAGCATTTGCTCGCTCCCGGTGCAACCCCTTTACAAGGACAGCCTATCGAGTCCTATCTTCCAGCTCTACGAAGTGTGCTCAAGACAAAGCCTTCGCGTTCATTTCGGACCACGCTGCAATGCACAGGGCAAAGGACTGACGGAGAAGTTTTCTTGGCTGGAGTGTGGTTCTCCACTTACAACACTCTGTCTGGCCCGCGTTTAGCAGCGATCGTAGTGGACCTCTCCGAGGACCTCCGCAACCGCGAAGAGCTCAGCTTGGACCATCTGTTAAAGAACTCCAGAATTCTGATGAGTACCGTGGCTCATGAAATTCGTAACTTGAGTGGCGCGGTTCTGGTGGTTCACAAGAATTTGTCTCGAATCAAAGAACTTGAGACAAACGAAGACTTCCGGGCTCTGACTGGACTGCTCCAGAGCTTAGAGCGCATCTCAGCATTGGAGCTAGGGTCCCCGTCGGCGCAGAACGGGGAGGCGGTCGAACTCACTTCGGTGCTCGACGAGTTGCGAATTCTGATTGAAACCACCTATCACGAGTCAGAGATCAGGGTGGAGTGGGCCGCTCAGCAGCAACTGCCTTTGGTTTGGGCGGACCGGTACGGCCTGGTTCAGGTCTTCCTGAATTTGGCCAAGAACAGCCAGCGGGCGATGATGTCAACCAGGACAAAACTTCTCCGCATCGCTGCCGGAGAGGAGAACGGCAAAGTCCTCATTCGATTCGAAGACACGGGTACCGGCGTCTCCTCGCCCGAGAACCTATTCCGACCCTTTCAGCAGGGGGCCAAATCGAGCGGTATCGGTCTCTATGTTTCGCGAGCAATCATGCGCAGTTTTGGCGGCGATCTTAATTTTGAGCCTCGATCCCAGGGGTCCTGCTTCGTGGTTGTGTTGCCTTTGCACGTCGCTGCGGAGGAAGCCGTAAATGCCTAGAATTGTGGAACAGACAGCTCGCATTTTGATACTGGACGATCACGCCTTGTTTCGGGAGAGCGTAAGTCGGCTGCTCAGCGCTGAGCCCGGTTTCGAGGTTGTGGCCCACTGTGGAACGATCGCAGAAGCGCTTCCGGTCCTTCAGCACAACTCGATTGATCTTGTACTTCTCGACTTCGATCTTGGCGAGCACGACGGTCGGGAATTTCTTCGATTGGCAAGGGAACAGGGATTCACTGGAAAGATTCTCGTTGTGACGGCAGGTGTGGAGCGCGGAGCCATATCGGAGTTGATCCGCTCCGGTGTTTCAGGAGTGTTTCACAAACACGATTCGGCTGGATTACTCGCCCAAGGAATCCGCGACGTGATGGCAGGCAAGATTTGGCTCGATCAAGACCAATTGCAGAAGGCTCTGGCACCGGAAATTGCCACCCCTAAAGCCCCCGGGTCTCGACAATTTACTGAACGAGAGCGACAGGTCCTTTCTTTTGTGTTCGACGGTCTTGCCACCAAGGAGATTGCTGCCAGGATTGGCATCTCGGAGGGCTCTGTGAAATCCGCTCTCCAGCAGCTCTTTTCAAAGACCGGAGTCCGAACGCGCAGTCAACTGGTGCGTGTAGTTTTGGAGCAATACCGAGACCAAGTCTAGATGGTGTGTAAAGTTAGTAAGCCTGGCGAATAACTTCAGTTGCCGCCAAAGGATTCGGCGGAATAAAACAATTCTGTCCCGGCCAACAACAAATGAGTCGCGGGAGAAACGCGGAGGCGATATAGTAACCGCTCCAATGCGTAGTGGGTCAGGACAAGTCCAAAGTCTTGCTTGCGTTCTGTCGCCAGATTCAACAACCGTTGCCGGACGGAAGCCGGCAAATTAGCAACGGATTTTTTCACGCAAGCGACTCCAGATGCGGTTGCATCAAACCAGCCACACGGCAGACTTTCGCCGCCATGAAGAGGTCATCCATGGTCGCCTTCCGTTGACGATAGCACTTGTGGGCGATGGCGATCCAAACTTGATGGGGTGCCTGTGTCGTGAGCCCGTGAAACCGCAGCGCTGAGAGCAGACAGACGGCTCCATATCTTTCACAACTTTTGTGTGGCAGTAAATTCCAGTGCGATGTACACCCACGACTCTTCACAAAGCAGATTGTGGGGGAGTTCCTCGACCATCGTGACCCCTGTAAGTCCTATCACTCGCGTTCCCTTGGCGGATAGGAAAATAAACATCTCGCGTATAGGCACGGTATTTCCGAGGATGGTGCACTTCAACCGCCGGCAAGGAGCGATCAGCTCGAAGAGCAAAAGGGTTAGGAAGGATTTCGCCCGTTTTTGCGGGGACGTATCCGGGAGGCCACGGATTTGTGCGTGGCAGGATACTTCCCGAGTGACACGGTTGGCGCACGACACGCCGAAAGAAGCCGACATTTCGTCAAGGCTGTGGCCTTCCGCGCTGCCGAAAATGTTTCTGCCTAAATTGGTGCCGCCCGGACAGCCGAGATAAATTCTTTCATAAGGACACGCAATGGAATCTCGGCCAGTACGGCCGGCAGCAAAGGTACCAGGACCGCCAACGCCAATCCTATTAGGGTGTTCCTGTCCACAGGCAAGGGTTGCATTCGTTTGATGTTGCTGTAGATGAGATCGAAGTCCGCAAGCATACTGACGTTAGGTGCCTCAGAGAACTCCTTGGCTCGATCCTCCCGACGCGAGATCCATTTCTTATGGAAATCCATGGTATGAACCTGCGCCAGAGCGCCGTATTCCAGAATTGCCTTCTGCCGCAGCACGCTTAGCTTCCATAAGAAGAAACATAGAGGCCCGAGCTCAAACATGAAAATCACCACAACCAAGGCGATTGTAGAAAATAAGTAACTCGCCAAACTCGCAGGAGTGTGAAGGATCTCATAACGCCAGACTGCTCCAATTGCGACCGAGATTGCTGCCGCAATGGGAATAAAGGCGACCGGTGCGAGTCCGAGGAACCCCAGGCCTCCGTGCAGGTCTGGATGTGTCGCGACCAGTCGCAGATCCATGCGCGACAGCCTGTAGAGGAGATAAGACCATACGGACCACTTCCAGAAGCCGAGTAAGACAAGGAACTGATAGATGACCACGCTTACAAGCAGATAGTACCAACCTGCCGCCGTTAGGTGTGCGCCGAGCCCTCTGGAAACGGCCCAGGCTGGCCCGGTGACTAGTCTGCTCGGTCCGATGATCACAACTTCGGTAAAGACCATGGCCGCAATGAGCGTCTCGGGCAGCACAGAGTCACGAAGGCGCGTAAGCGTGGCGATCACCCTATCGAGCTTATCTTGGTCTTCGTCACTGACGAGTTGTGCGTCTCTCACATGTTCGACAACCACCCGGAAGCGCGTCTCCATCAGAAGCTGTCCAATCAACAAGACCGGAAGGGCAATCACGACTCTGGAATACACTAAGTAGTCTTTCAACAGTCCCGACAGCGCTTCCGGATGCAGACATGCTGTCATGATGACCATCGGCAACCAGCTGATCGCCAAAAGACAGGTTACGCGGCGCGCAAGATTCCACTGTGGGAATTTGATTAAATGCAATGCCACCTGTAATCGATAGAGTGGTCCACCACAGAACAACGATAAGTTATCTGCTGGTGCGGAGGGTTCGATGTCAGGAATGAATCGTAGCTTTCGCATATCAACCTCCCGAGAATCGCTTACGCAGGATGTAAATAGACGGCGACACTTCGTATGAATCGCGGGCGGCTGTTA
>JASHRE010000455.1 GCA_030037515.1 Candidatus Sulfotelmatobacter sp. | reverse complement strand
GAAATGCGCAATTTTCTCATGTTTTGCTCAGATATTAACAAAACATCGTGGCGGACGACCTTGACACGAAATTTAGCACTAAGTACATTTCGCCGGTTCAGCTCGTTTGTATCAGCTGAACAGTGAACAGCAGGTTATGCGAAGAAAAAGCGCATCCGGGAGGAGGCTGCGTTATCAAACACTGTGGTTACACCCGCCGCGACGCAATCATCAGGAGGATGGCACGAGGGCTTGAGGCCGCTAGCCATCGCGGCGCGATCTCGGCTAAAGGCAAAACGCTGGCGGTGTTTGGCGCGGGCGTGGATGGCATTCATCCCGAGCGGAATGTCGGTTGGCGTGCTCGTGGTCGAAGGCCGCGGAATATTCCGAACTCGATCAGAACCGCGATGTTTTTCGCCGTACCCGGCAATGTCGCCAACAGGAATTGCTGGCGAACGAACGGGCCCATCAAACGGGGAGCCAAGCTGTCACGAATCGGGAAGAACTTCCTACAGAAGTATGACTTACACTGGCCCCCCGCCTCGCCTGAATCCTCAGGCGCCCCCCCGGCATCTCTATGTCCGGAAGAAGGGTTTCCTCCTCACGAAAAGCGAATCCTGAGCCCGCTGAAGGCCGACGAATCAACGCACACCGACAAGATGATTGAGCGGTTGGAGACAGGGATGTCCTCGTCGGAAATCTTCGCCGCGCTGTTCGAGCTCGAACTTACTGGCAAAGTCAGGCGGATACCGGCGAAGAATTTTGGGGAAGACCTTCCAGTCCCTGGCCAGACAGAAGCTTTCTTTCCGTAACTTGTTGCTTTCCACCCATTCGTGCTAGCTTCGAAAAATGTGAGTTCAGGAGATTGAGGGTACATTGCCAAAAGGTTTAGTCATCGTTGAGTCGCCGGCCAAGGCGAAAACTATCCAGAAATATCTGGGCAAAGGCTTCACCGTCGAGGCTTCGCTCGGTCACGTCAAAGATCTGCCCAAGAGTACTTTGGGTGTCGATATCGCCAACGATTTCGACACCGATTACATCGTGATCCCGGGCAAAGAGAAAGTGGTGGCTAAGCTGAAGAAGCTGGCAGCTTCGGCCGATTCCATCTATCTCGCGCCTGACCCGGATCGCGAAGGCGAAGCCATCGCCGCTCACCTTGCCGACGAACTCGACGAAAACGGTGCGAAGAAGAGAAAAGCGAAGAAGGCGAAGTCGAACACACCTCCGCGCATTCAGCGCGTGACTTTTAACGAGATTACCAAGCGTGCGGTGCAGGCGGCATTCGAACATCCGCGGACCATCGATCAGAACCTGGTCGATGCGCAGCAGGCACGCCGAGTACTCGACCGTCTCGTGGGATATCAAGTTTCGCCGTTGCTTTGGGATAAGGTTCGCCGTGGTTTGTCGGCGGGCCGGGTGCAGACAGTTGCGCTGCGGCTGATCGTCGAACGCGAACGCGAAATCAAGGCTTTTGAGAAAAAAGAATACTGGACGATCGATGCCCACCTCGCCGCCAGCAAGCCTCCGGCATTTGACGCGCGTTTTCTCGGCAAGGGCGAAGAGAGGATTGAAATCCCGAACGGGGAAGAGGCGGAAAAAATCCGAACGGCGCTCGAAACTGCGAATTGGATTGTCCGCACCGTCGATAAGAAGGAGCGCCGCCGCAATGCCGCACCTCCGTTCACGACCAGTAAGCTGCAGCAGGACGCTTCGCGCAAACTGCGTTTCAGCGTGAAGCGTACGATGATGATTGCGCAGCGCCTGTACGAGGGCGTGGAACTCGGTGAAGAAGGCATGATCGGGCTGATCACCTACATGCGTACCGACTCGACGCGCGTTGCCCCCGAAGCGATTCAGGAAGTGCGCGAATACGTAGGCAAAGGGTACGGGCCAGCTTACTTGCCGGAAACTCCGAACACATTCAAAGAGAAAAAAGAAGCGCAGGGTGCGCACGAAGCGATTCGTCCGACTTCGTCGATGCGCCATCCGGATCAGATCAAGCAATATCTCAAAGAAGATGAGTACAAAGTGTATAAGCTCATTTGGCAGCGCTTCGTTGCTTCACAAATCGCACCGGCTGTATTCGATCAAACCACAGTCGATATCGACGCCAAGGCGAAAACGGGCAACGACTTTTACTGGTTCCGGGTGACCGGCTCGGTTCTGAAGTTCGATGGATTCCTGAAAGTTTACGAAGAATCAAAAGACGTCAAAGACGAAGAAGATGAAGGACTGAAGCACAAGCTGCCACCGCTCGAAGCCGGACAGAAACTCACGCTGAAGGCGCTCAAGCCCGAACAGCATTTCACCGAGCCTCCGCCGCGGTACAACGAAGCGTCGCTGGTGAAAGAGCTGGAAGAGCGCGGCATTGGCCGTCCCTCTACCTACTCCGCCATCCTTTCCACGATCCAAGAGCGGCAGTATGTGCAGAAGTTAGGCGGCAAATTCGTCCCGACCGAAATCGGTCTGGTTGTCACCGATCTGCTGGTCGAAAATTTCCGCGACATTTTTGACGTGCAATACACGGCGCGTCTGGAGGAAGAACTCGACGAAATCGAAGACGGCAAAGAGAAGTGGACCGACGCGATGGCCGAGTTCTACAAGAAATTCCAGAAAGACCTGAAATACGCCGAAAAGCACATGGAGAACATCAAGCGGATGGAGAAGCCCACAGACGAGAAGTGCGAACGCTGTGGCGCCCCACTGGTGATCAAGTGGGGCAAGCACGGATCCTTCTACGCTTGCAGCACGTACGACAAAGACGATCCGAATACCTGCACGTTCACGAAAGAGAATCCAATCAATCTTCCCGACCTTGATTCCGCGGACACGCAAGCCACCGGCGCTCAGGAAGAATATTGCGAGAATTGCGGCCGCGTGATGGTGCTCAAGCGCGGACGCTTCGGCCAATTCATGGCATGCACCGGATATCCAGATTGCAAAACGACGCGGCGCCTGGATCAGGGCAAGAAAGTTCCTGACATTCCGCTCGACGAGCTTTGCCCGAAGTGTGGACGGAACCTGATGATTCGCCATGGGAGGTTCGGCGAGTTCACCGCGTGCAGCGGATATCCGGATTGCAAGTATGTGAAGCAGAATTTCATTGGCGTGAAATGCCCCGACTGCAAAGACGGCGAACTCGTTGAGAAGCGGGCGCGCAAGGGCAATACCTTTTACGGATGCTCGAATTATCCGAAGTGCAAATTCACTTCCGCGAATAAGCCGATCTCGGAGAAGTGCCCCAAATGCGGCAGCGAATATCTGGTCGAGAAAAATCTGAAGGCTGGCCCGGTGATCGCATGTCCAAACAAAGAGTGCGAATACGAACGGCCGGCGCCGCCGATGCCGCTGCAGATGGGTGAGGGAACCGGACCATCGGCGCATCCCGCGTGAGCGAATTTTCTGCGTCCTCTGGATTGCCACGCTTGATATCTCCGAGGAAAGGGGTGACGAATGCCCAAGAAGCCGACCTTCGCCGATGCTCAACTGATTCTGCAGCTCTACGATCTGCGCCGCGAGGCGGAAATGCGCAAAGCCCGCAATTGGTGGGCGGGTGAATTCTTTCCACAAAGCGCCGACGATTTTATGAAAGTTGCCCGGGCCCCAGGCACGCAGGAAAACGCTTGGCTGAGGCAAGTGAGCGGCTATTGGAATATTGTCGCGTCGTTTGTGCTCAATGGTGTTTTGAACGAAGATCTCTTCCTGCAGCCCGGGTTTAGCGGTGAGCTATTTGTGATCTATGCCAAAATCCACCCTCACGTGAAAGAACTGCGCAAGAAGCTTGACGATCCCGAATTCTTCCGCACCATCGAACAGGTCGTCACCCGCACCAAGTGGGGACGCAATCGCCTCGAGTTCATGATGAAACGGGTTGAGATGATGCGCCAGCGCCTGGCCGAAGGCAAAGCCGCGTCCTAGCGTATTTCGCCGTGCGTCATAGGACGCCGCCGGCTTCTGTTATCCTAATCGCGCTGTGCGGATGATCTGGTGGTTCCTGATTCTTGGCGTGAGCACGCTGGTGGTTGTGTGCGTGGCGATCGCTCTGTTTATTCACTTGAAGCGCAACCTGCATAAAGTTGCGCACGAAGAGACTCCAGCTGAACTTCAGCAGCAGACCAAGCACATGGAACTTTGATTTCCCCTTGGAGGCTGGTTATGGCCAATTTCGAACTTCAGAGTTTGGGCACTCGGCAGCGCTGGACGCTTGAAGCTTCGCGCCAGGCCGCACTAATCGTGGGCGCCACTTTCTTTGTTGCACTCTGCGCCCACGTCACGATTCCGCTGATGCCGCTCACTCCAGTGCCCCTAACGGCACAGAATTTGGGAGTGCTGCTCGTCGGATTGCTGCTCGGCAGCCGTCGCGGATTCGCAGCGTTGATGCTTTATCTGATCGAAGGCGCTGCAGGGTTGCCAGTGTTCAATCCGACTGGCCCAGGTGGAATCACGCAGCTGTTCGGTCCAACTGGGGGTTTTTTGATTGTATATCCGCTGGTGGCTTTGGTTGCAGGCTATGTTTTCGAACTTGAATCGAAGAGCTTCGTGCGGGCGGTGGTTTCCGCACTTGCTGGTGAAGTTCTGCTTTTCCTGGGCGGCTTAGCGTGGCTCTATGCTTTCACACATTCTCTGGCGAAGGCGGCGTACCTGGGCGTGTACTGGTTTGTCGCCGCGGAAGTGATCAAAGTCATGGTTGCCGCCGCGATCGCGAGCCGATGGGCGGGACGCGCGGAAGCGCACTGATTTGGAGTTGGGAAGATGAGTGTAGTTTCAGAAACAACTAAGGGGCGCGGCAAAGATTCCTCGACACCGTTGCGCGAGATTACGGTCGCGCACAGTCCTGATTCCGACGACGCCTTTATGTTTTACAGCCTTGCCACGCACAAGGTGTGCACGCCCGGTCTGCGCTTCACGCACACGCTTTCGGATATCGAAACGCTGAACCAGAAAGCGCGAGAAGGCGTCTACGACGTCAGCGCGATCTCGTTTCACGCGTACCCCTACATCCAGGACAAGTACGCGCTGATGAATTGCGGTGGCAGCGTGGGCGAAGGCTACGGCCCGATGATTGTTTCGCCGCGGCCATTCACGGCCGACGAGGTCAAGACGAAGCTCATCGCCGTACCGGGCACGTTGACCACGGCATATCTCGCCTTGAATCTTTTTGCGCCAGGCATTCCAACAGAAGTCGTGCCTTTCGATCAGATCATTCCGCAGGTGCTCGAAGGAAAGTATGAAGCCGGGCTGATCATTCATGAGGGCCAGTTGACGTACGACAAGTCGGGGCTACACCGGATCGTCGATCTCGGGCGCTGGTGGCAGAAGGTCACGGGACTGCCTTTGCCGCTTGGGGGCAACGCAATCCGCCGAGCCTTGGGGCCGCAACTCATGGCGGCCGTAACTGCCGTTCTGCGCGACAGCATCCACTATGCGCTCGATCATCGTGAAGAAGCGCTGGCCTACGCCATGCAGTTCGCTCGCGATCTCGACAACCAGTCAGCCGACAAATTTGTCGGCATGTACGTCAATGAGCGCACGCTCGATTATGGCCCAGACGGACGCGAAGCCGTCCGTCGCCTGCTCGATATGGGGCATAAGGCGGGCATCATCGGGCCGGAGGCTCAGATCGATTGGGCCTAAGCCTATGCCCCGTCAGACACTACTGATCGACGCCGACGATACGCTCTGGGAGAACAACATTTATTTCGAGCGTGCGATAGCGCGGTTCATTTCATTTCTGAATCATCATGAATTTTCTCCCCAGCAGGTTCGCGAAGTACTCAACGATGTCGAGCGCGAATGCATCGTCACTCACGGATACGGTCTGCACAGCTTTGCCCACGCGCTCGTCGGGACACTCGAACGCCTGAGTCCCGAGCCGGTGACCACCCAGCTGCAGGCGCAGGTTCGAAGCTTTGCCAATAGCATTGAAAATCACGCGATCGAGTTCCTCCCCGAAGTTCCGGAGACCCTAGATTACCTCCGCCAGCGTCATCGGCTCATCCTGGTCACAAAAGGCGGAGCGGCCGAGCAAATGGGAAAGGTCGAGCGCTCGGGAATCGGCGAATATTTCGAATCCACCGAAGTCGTGGCGGAGAAAAACGCCGCCGTCTACGAGCGCATCGTCGAGCAATTCGGACTGGAGCCACATTCGACCTGGATGGTCGGCAATAGCCCGAAGTCTGACATCAATCCTGCATTAGCGGCCGGCCTGCACGCTGTTTTCGTCCCTCATGGCGATACGTGGGTTTTGGAACATGAAGAGCTCAATGCCTCGCCGCCCGATCAGAATTTGTTGATCGTAGGAAGTTTCGCGGAACTCCGCGAGCACTTTTGACCGCGTTCAACCGCGTTCTCACCCCCAGGCTTGCACACGAGAGGCTGTCGTGCTGAGGGTGGGATGGGATCGCAGAGCGATCTCGCTCGAAGCCTCCCTTGCCGAAATCGACTGCAGGTGGATCGACATTTCTCGCTGCGCAGGGAGTGGCGAAGAGCTTCGATCACATCAGATCTCAAATCGCTTTATTTCACCTCCGCGCCTCTGTATCTCTGGGATGAAAAATGATCTCCTGTCCATGGCCCTCCCGTGGCGGGAATCAGCTTTATCACGATGTTTTCATCCTGATTACCGGCACCTACTTAACCAACAAATGCGTCTCAATCTGAGCCACCTCGCGTGTTAGGCTCAACTTGCATGCAAGCAGTCCACTTCGTCGGTGGCCATAGAAATCAATAATCTTCGGCGCTTGTTGCACACAGTCGAGGCGCTCTCGGAACTTGGGCCGGCGCTTGCGGCCAAGCGCGAGTTCTCCGAAACCGCGCGGCTGATGTTGTCTGCGGTCATGGAAGCCGCAAGGGCGCGCGAAGGCACCCTGTTCTTGTTCAGCGACAAGCCTGCAATTCTTACCTCGGCTTCGTCCCAGGGATTTGCACTGCTGCCCGATCCCGCCTTCATTCCACTGCTTCCCAAGCACGTGCACGCACTAACGGCAGCGCAAGGGCCGATCGTTCTGAACCCGAGCACTTATCCGGTCTTCTTGAGCTCAAACGGCAACGTCGCACCCGAACTGTTCAAGTGCTTGGCTCCGCTGAAAGCAGGAGGAGCCCTCGCCGGCATGGTTGCGCTCGGACGCAGGTCGGGCGATGCACTGTACGAGACCAGTGAGCTCGACGCGCTGGAACTTCTGTGTACCTACATCGCGCTAGCCGTTCACAATCATTCTCTGACGCTGACGATCGCGCAGCGTGTCTCGGAAAATTTGCGCCTGATGGCCTCTCTGCATGGTTTCTACGACACGGCGCTCGAAGCCTTCGCCACCGCGATCGATGTGAAGCACGTCAACATTCACGGGCACTCGCTGCGAGTGGGGCGGTATGCGGCGGCAATTGGCGAAGCGATGGGCATGCAGGCGAGTGAGGTCGCGGCCCTGCGCAGCGCCGGATATCTGCACGATATCGGCAAAGTCGCCGTCGATCGCCGGCTGTTCAGCAAGCCGGGGGCGCTCGATCCCGAAGAATTCCGTGAGATGGCCGACCATACGACGGTCGGCCATCAGATTGTAAGCAGCGTGCAATTTCCATGGCCGAAGATTCCCGAGATCGTCCGCTGGCACCATGAGCGCAACGACGGTTCGGGATATCCCGACAAGCTCGGACAAAACGATCTGCCCATGCCGGTCCGGATCGTTGGTGTCGCGGACTCGTTCGATGCGATGACCAGCGCGCGTCCGTATCGGGGGCCGCTTTCGATCGGCAGCGCGCTGAACGACCTGGTGCGCATGTCGCCGCAGAAGTTCGACCCCAACGTGGTTCAGGGATTGTTGATCCAGGTGCGCCGCGATGCCGTCGGCAGCAATCGTTCTCCCCTGATCGAAGGGATACCGGTGAATATCGCAGCGGGCGATATCGACCACTTAGCTGCCACTTTACAGCACAAAGTTTCGCACGCAAAAGCCTACCTGACCTAGGCAGCAATCCTTCCCTTATGTTGTCGAGATAGCTAGCCCAACTTGCAGATAAGGCGGGAGTTACGGCCGTTATCGCAATTCGGATGCAAGGGCAACTTTTCCCCTTCCGAGGGTTCATAATGAAGAGACTCGATCCCTTCCGGAGAGTGCATGCGATCCAGCCCTGGTAATGCTGCGCTGTTTCTGTTGTGCTTGGGCCTCGCGGTTGCCATCCCACAACTCATTGCCAAGAATCAGGACACGAAGATTGCTCCGACCGCGAATGATGAACGTCGAGCCGTGCACGCTTTGAACCGCCTTGCCTTCGGCCCCCGCCCGGGCGATGTGCAGCAGGTCATGGCCATGGGCGTGGAGCGCTGGATCGATCTGCAACTTCATCCTGAAAGA
>JASHRE010000454.1 GCA_030037515.1 Candidatus Sulfotelmatobacter sp. | reverse complement strand
AGATTGTTGACCACCGTCTGCAAGACGTTGTCGACTTCGCCGTCCGGTGCCATCAGCCCGGCAACTTGCAACCGCTCTACGATCTCATCGTCTGGAGTATAGGTTGTTTTCTCCAGCGAGTTCTCGGGGCTCAGATCCTGCGAAGCTTCGTCCCGCTTGGGATCTACCCAAATCGGGTTATCGGTCAAAGGCTTTTCAAACTCCCGATGATCCCCGGCGCGTTCCAAGTCGTATCCCCAAATGCGGGTTTGCGACTTCAGCAAGGTCTGCTTTGAGGGATCCCGCCCCTCCGAATCCTCGGTGTAAATGTAGGCTGGCATCCACGTCATCGTCATCGTGTTCTGCCGCCAGCTGTCGAAGTGAAAGGCCCGTTTGCTCAATGTCTTCGACGTGTAGGATCCACTGAAGCGAACAATGTTGAAGTCCTGATCTTCCACCCAGATTCGCGCCAGCAACCCACGGTTCCGCGAATTCTCGCGCGGCTTTACGTCGATGACGGCACAGCGCACCTCCCCAAGAACTTGCCAGCGGACAAACTCGAAGGTGTAGTTTTGCCGGTCGAAATGGTCCTTGTCGGGGAACAGCGCCAACGCGAGATTTTCCGCCGTCAAGTCTTGCGGAATCTTCGTCTGTTTCTTTCCCTCCCCTTCCGCCGAACTGAATTTCTGCATCGTTACCTGCCCGGTCAGATCCAGGCGGCTTAGGAAATACTCGTCTGCCTTCGGGGAGAGCCGATTCTCCGCATCAGGCTGGTCTTCCTGAATGTAGGTCTCGACCACCGGTTTGAAGTAGTGGAGCAGATTGATGACGCGGCCTTCCTGCTGGATGGTCGCGTCCACCAGGCGATCGAACGAAACCGCGTTGCGTGCAGAAGCGGTCGACGCGTGATCCGGCGTGGGAGACTGCGCCTGGGGCGCGTTCTGACTTGCGGCGAGCCCAGCCGCTGCCACCGCGAATACGATCGGGCCCAGCCAGGAAAAGGTTCTCAACCCAGACCCCCGGCATCGCCCTGCTTCCCCTCGATTCCGCAAATGGCCTGACCCTCCCTTGCTCTCGAGATGTTCGGTCGTCACCCAACTAGATTCGGGAACGGTTATCGGGTTTGGACCCAGTTGCTTGCTTGTTGTTGCCAGTACGAGAGCGGACTACTGTAGAGATATAGCAAGACAATACTAATTGCCGTAACAGCCCGATTGTACACAGGTGAAGTCATCGGCGTTGTCAGGAGAAAAATTTACACACATCTCCTGTTAGATCCGGGAAGACTGCAAGAGCGCCCTGCAAGGGCATTCCTCTCGACCCTTGACGCTCCTCTGCTGGATCTCTCACAAATGCGCGCGGGAAGGAAGCGAACTGCAATTCAATGGAGCTTCGTTCCTTTAGTTGAAGGGTTGGTTCGCCTACCGTCATGCGGCATCTAGAAATGGCGGGAACGGACCCGACATGGGCGACAGGCGGGGCGAGTGCCGAATTTTTGGCGAAAAGCCAGCCCTGATTTGAGCGGTGTCGGAAGGGGCAGGAACGTTATACGGGCTTGCCGTATAATCCTGCGCTGATTGCTAGGCTCCCCATGGAATGCTCAAATTCCCGTTCTGGCCGCGTGTCAAACTCCGAGCGTTATTCGATTGCAGTCATCACCCTGGAAGAGCAGATGTTTCGGGAGATGCGCCGTGTGCTGGCGGCCAACTTTCGAGTCAACCTGGCAAGCACAGAATCGCAGATCAAGTTGCTGATCGATGATCCAGAGGTGCACGGAATCGTAGTGGACCTGGAGAGCATTGGCGATCAACCGGGCGACGGCATAGACGTGGTGGGAGAAATGCGCCGCCTGCGCCCTGACCTGATTCTGGTCGCCATCACGAGATCAACCAGCAGCGAATTGCCCTTACAGGCAAGTCAGACGGGCGCCGATCATTTCTTCCTCAAGCCCATGGATTGCGAGCAACTTCGCGCCGTGCTGCTGCAGACGCTCGAGAAGCGGGCGCTGCAGTTTGAGGGGCAATGGATGGTGGAACAAGTTGCGAGCAAGACCGCATTTTGCGGGCTGATCGGCGGGAGCGAAGCCATGCTGAAGGTGCATCAGGCCATCGCAGCGGTCGCCAGCAGCAACGCCAGCGTCGTGATCCGAGGCGAGAGTGGTGTGGGAAAGGAATTGGTGGCGCAGGCCATCGTGCAATGTGGAGAGCGAAGGGACCAGCCCTATGTCTGCCTGAATTGCTCGGCTCTGCCTGAAACGCTGATGGAATCGGAGCTGTTCGGCTACGAGCGGGGCGCGTTTACCGGTGCTGATAGCGCCAAACCGGGAATGATCGAACTGGCGAACCGCGGGACGCTATTCCTCGACGAGATCACCACGCTCAATCACACCCTGCAGAGCAAGCTGTTACGCGTGCTGCAGGAGCGATCCGTGCAGCGGCTGGGTGGAAGGGGGGCGAAGAAGATTGATTTCCGGCTCATCACGGCCAGCAATGACGATCTGGAAGAGATGGTCAGAACCGGGCGCTTCCGCGAAGACCTGTACTACCGGATCAACGTCGTGCCGATCTTTATTCCGCCGCTGCGCCAGCGCGGCGGGGATATCTCTCTGCTGATCGAGCATTTTGTGCGCCTGTATTGCACCGCAAACCGTAAGCCCGTCAAGCAGGTGCAGCCGGAGGCGATGGAGATTCTTGAGCAGTATCCATGGCCGGGAAACGTTCGGGAGTTGGAGAATGTGGTCCAGAGGATGGTGCTGATGAGTGATGGCTCGACCATCACCGCCTACCAACTGCCGCAGCAATTGCTTTCATCGACCGCCGCTGCCCAGGAAGCAATCCTTATTCCCGAAGATGGGGTCGACTTCGACGCGGAAATGGAACGGATTCAGGTCGCCTATCTCAATGCTGCCTTGCGGCGAACCGGAGGGAAGAAATCGGCGGCGGCGAGCTTGCTCCGCTTGGATCCGCAACGGATGAAGTATTTGTGCCGAACCTTAAAAATCGGCAACTCGCAGGGTTAAAAATTAACCCATTTCGGTTTAAAAATTAACCGCGCCGAAATTTTCACCGGCTGCGCCGGTTCGGTTCCGGAGGCGGTTCGTCCGTTAAGTTCCGCGTTTCGTTGGAGTTGCTGGCGTAGTTCGGACCGGCCGGGTTTTGGCACGTCTCCTGCAACAGTGAGCTGCGTAATCAACAAATCAAAAAAACACGAGGAGCTGAGAAAATGACAATCCAGAAGAAATCGCTGATCAACTCGCTGAACACCACGAAGAAGGCCCTCGTGGCTAGCACCCCGGTTGCTGGTTCGGCGGCCGCCGCCACCGTGAAGCCGGCTATTGCGAGACCGGGCATGAAGAAGCTTGCCGTTGCCAAGCCCGGGACCAGGAAGCTGGCGGTTGCAAAGCTTGGTACCAAGCGTGCGTTCTAACGGTCTGGGAATCCAGAAAAGGCTGCCTCCGGGCAGCCTTTCGGTTTTTACCAGAGTTTGCGAGCTATGAATTCCCAGAAGGTTCGGGCCGCCAAGCCGAGCAGAGTCCGACGCGCACCATAGACGCGGGCGGTGCCCGTCATCCCGGGACGCATGGCTCCGTTGTCATTCTCCACCACTAAGTTGAATGCATAAAACCTCGGCGGCTGTTGTCCTTTGTACTTGCTCAAATCGATCAGGCCCGGAGCAATCTCGGAGGCGGCGGGAGCAATGCCGGCGGTTCGCGTGCTGTACTTGCGGAATGAACCATCCACTTGAATGCGCGCTGGAGAATCGGGATGGAACTTGTACATCTCAAACTCAGAGACGTAAATGCGTGCCCGCAATCGACTGAGATCGGCGACTTCCACCAGTTCGGCGCCAGGCGACACGTACGCGCCCAGTTTGTCGCTTAATCGAGGCGTGAGCACCACGCCGGAAATCGGGCTGGTCACACTCAGATTGGCAATCTGCGCAAATAATTCACGCGTTTGTTGCATGAGTCGGTTACGATCCGCTGACGCTGCGCCGACGTCGCTGTAGTGGAGGAGAGCAGAACGGGCCTTCTCATCAGCCAAGTTGAAATCAGAGCCCGTGTGGGCCGCCTTTGCAACCAGAGTCAGATTGCGTAGCTGCACGAGCGGGGCACCAGCCGCTACGGATTGCCCTTCCCGGACGTAAACCTGGGAAACGAATCCCGGAAGGGCGGCTCGAAGGGCAGAAACCGTGGCCGGCTCGAGAACAAAGCGGCCGACCGCGGTTTCATGCCAGATGGGCAGGGCGGCGAAAATGAGCGCCACCGCCGAGAAAACCAGCTTGCGTGAGCCCTTGAACCATCGGGCAATGCGATCTTTCTTGTCGAGATACAGGAATTTCATAAAGTTCCAGAGCGTGCGAATTCTACCGCTGAAGATCATGTACGCGGTGCCGTACTCGAACAGGAATCCCCAGTCGGCGCTGAAATTGCGGGCTATGTTTCCGATAAAACCCGCGAAAACGTAGAGCACGGAATAGCTGTACATTCCCGACAGGATTGCGTAAACGACGTAGCCGGGGCGCCGGCGCGGCGGCACATAGGGAACGTCGACGGGCAGGCACCAGATTTTTTGCTTCACCCACGAAGACAGATATAGGGTGGAAGCCTCTTTGAGCTCGGAGATCGCCAAAAGATCGCACATGATGTAGTAGCCATCGAGCTTCATCAGAGGGTTCCAATTGATCAGGACAACCGCGATTCCCGTAAAGAGAATGATCGTGTATGCGAAATCGTGAACCGGAGTGTTGGGTGGACTCGCCCACCAGATTGGCGTCACCACAGCGCAAATCATCAGTTCCGACCAGACACCACCCACAGCGATCATTAGGCGCTCGAATCGGTCCGCTTTGACTTCTCCGGCGGTCGTATCGGTGTAGAAACCGGGGGTGAGATAGATCAGCACAAATCCCATAGCGGGTACAGGAGCTCCGTAGTGCTTGACCGTGAGCCCATGGCCAATTTCATGAATGCAGAGCAAAACCGAAGCGATGATCCAGAAGGCGGCCACGTCGTACCAACTCTTGTCGGCGAAGTTGTAGAACTCGAGCGTGTCGCGCCCGACTTCACTCCAGTGGGTGACGAAAATGCCGGCGGTGAAAGCGAACGCAAGCAGAGTAAGCGCCACAAACCATGGCTTGTAGACGAAGCCGATTTGCCGGTACAGCCAAGTCAGGAAACGATCGGGGTTGACCGCCGGGAAGGTGATCATGGAGAGGTCGCCCCAATTCGTCTTCTTTTGCATGCGGCGGCGCTCGTCGGCCGTCTTCTGCATCAGCTTGATGTTTTTCTCCTGCGGGGTCTGGTACCAGAAATCCATTTCCGCGATGGAGGCAGCAAAATCGCGTACGGTTTCTTCGGAGTAAACTTGGCCGGTTTGGGCGGAGTAAAGTTCGGCGATCTCGGAAAACGATCGTCGCCCATCAAAGAGCTGAATAAGCTGCCAGCTTTCACGAGGAAAAAAGAACATCGAGGACACGCCGGGGACAAAGGCGCGCACCATCGCGCCGCCCTCTTCGAGGTGCTCGCGGTAGACAACGTCCGGGTGAACTCGAGGCGGCCGTTGACTGATGAGACGTGTAGGCAGTTCCGGCAGCGCCACCCTCAGCGCCTGCGTGATGTTCATCGCAGCCCGTCGAGATTCACGGTTGCATTCATGCCCGGGCGAAGCTCGCCGCGAGGTCCCTCGACCGCAACCAGAACTTCGAAGGTGCTGCTGGCCGGATCGACGACCGGACTCACTTCAATCACTTTGCTCTTGAAGGTCTGATTGGGAAGATCCGGAGTGCTGAGCGCGAGTTGCTGGCCGGGTTTGATCTGACCGATAAACTTCTCAGGCAGGGTGAACCGCATCTGCAAAGGCCCGTCGCCGGTGATCCAGAAGGCGCGGCCGCCACGCGCGATTTGTTCGCCTTCGCGCACATAGCGGCGGGCCACAATTCCGTCAAATGGCGCACGGACGCGAGTCTTTTCAAGTTCGAGTTCAAGAGCACGTTGGGAGGCTGTAGCGCTCACCAGCGCATCCTGGACTCGTGTTACCTCCCAGTGTTCTTCTTCCGCTTTGTACTTCGCATGTTCGAACTCCTCGAGCGGGATCAATTCCGCATTCCACAGCTTGGTCGCCCGATCGTAGTCCGCATCGAGAACTTTCGCTTCAGCTTGCCAGCTTTTAAGTTCGGCGTCGGTTCCTTCCGTCTTGGCGCGAGCGGCTTCCAGATCGGCTGTCAGTTGCCGGTCATCCAGCCGGGCCAGGACATCGCCGGCTTTGACACGTGTACCGACATCGGCGTGCAGGCTGGCAATGACGCCGTCACGCTGAGCGAGCACATCGAGCTGATGTTCGACAATGAGGGGCCCGGAAACCGTGACCGAGTTGTCAGCCGGAACGCTTGCTGGCTTAGAGACAGGGGGAGCCGGCGGTGGGGCAGCCGAAGCGGTTTCCGGGTTCTGGTCGGAACAGGCGGTGAGCGCAGAGGCAGCTGCCAGCAGGATTGGGAAGAAACGACGCATTCCGTTGACTTGCATTTCTATACTCCAAACCACGACCAGATTCGCGCATACAACCACACCAGAGGCCGACGGAACAGCACATAACCAGAGGGATACCAACCCGTGCGAACCTTTCCCCGGCCTTC
Source organism: Candidatus Sulfotelmatobacter sp. (assembly GCA_030037515.1). GTDB lineage: Bacteria > Acidobacteriota > Terriglobia > Terriglobales > Acidobacteriaceae > Sulfotelmatobacter. The sequence continues at coordinate 1,604 of JASHRE010000454.1, read as the reverse complement.
CATGCCGGCGCGGATTTCTCCGCTGGAATTGGGAACGGCTACGCGCGCAAAGAACACGCGGGAGTCTCCGACCAATGTGCCTTTTGGGCTCACGACCGAAACGGAACCCCGGAAAATCCTTGACGGGAAGCTATTCAACTTGATCGAAGCGGATGCGCCCGTACGCAGTAGGGAAGAATCGGTGTCGTCGACCGCGACATCCACCACAGCGGAAGACGTGTCGATGATCTCCGCCAAAATATCGCCGTATTGCAGACGCCTACCCACCATGTTTTCAATGTGCGGCGTTGCAACAATTCCGTTAATAGGAGATCGCAACCGTGTCTGGTCGAGCAGTTGCTGATCTCTGGCCACTTCTGATTTCCAGTAGTCAGCCTGAACGCGTTCTGTTCCCGCCTCGGTTCCATCGCCGAGCGACAAGGCACGGTTCATCTGCAGCAGTGCAGTTTGATATTTGGCAGATGCCTGGGCAAGTTGCGCGCGAAGGTCCCAATCCGCGAGGTCTGCGATGATCTGCCCTGCGGTGACACGCTGGCCCTCGCGGACATAGACGTTGCGCACGACTCCTTCCACCTCGGGCTGAATCTGCGCCGAGTGCAGCGGAGCAACCAGTGCATCTCCATCGATACGAAGCGGCAGGGGAACGGCCGCGAGAAAGACAACCAGGGCCGCTGCAGAAACGATCAGCAACGTGCGTCGCCGCTTTTCCATGGCCATAAATTTCCGTTTCTTCTCGAGCACTGGCTCGAGAACGGAAATGAAGGGCACCTCTTTGTACATCTGGGCGTTGCGCAGTGCGACCGTGGCTTGTGCGGCGAGCACCTGCAGGATTTCCAGGTGCGCGGAGGAAAGAAAGTCCGGATCGCGGCTTTCCAAGCCCAGCACGCCCACACGGCCAGTGTCGTCGTTGAGGGGAATGGCATAAAAAGCGCGCATCCCCGAGCGTTCGAAATACGCCCCGAATTTGGCACGCGTCTCTGCGCGCTCGCTGTCGATCGCATTGCCGTGCTGCGTAACATGAACGACTTCCTGCGAGAGCAGCGTCCAGCGCAGAATCTCGTTTAACGGAGCGATGTCAGGCGCAGTCGGATCGAATTGGGTTGTACCAGTGACGGCGGCGAGTTTGTACTTGCCTCCCTGAAGCAGCCCGATGGCAGCGCGCTCATAGGGGATGAGAGCCTGCGGCGAGTTCACGATGGTTTCGAGGACGCGGTCCAGATTCAAGGTCGATGTGATCTCGCGACTCACTGCCACGAGCATTTCCAGCACTTCCACCTTGCGCTCGGCGAGCAGCAGGCTGGCATTGTAAAGAGCGATGCTGGCGGTCTCGTTCAGGCTGGTGAGGACGAACAGGTCGTCGTCATCAAATGGCGCCCCATCGAGCCGGTTCGCGGCCTCAACTACGCCGACCAGGGTGCCCTTGTCAATCAGCGGCGCAGCGATGATGGACTGAACCTTCCCTTCTTGCACGCCCGCATTTCGTCGCACCAGCCGCTCATTTTCGGGAGTTTCGACGAGCACCGCTTCTCCGCTGTCGGAGACATCGCCAGCGATGCCCTGTCCGCCCCGCTGAACCATGTTCTGGTGCGTGGTGGGATCGATGC
>JASHRE010000453.1 GCA_030037515.1 Candidatus Sulfotelmatobacter sp. | reverse complement strand
AACCGTCCCGGCGGTGCATCGAGTTATCTCTTCCTGAACGACGCGGGGGAATCGGGGGCTGTCTTTCTGGACGCAAATGGCAAACGCAGGCTCAACCTTCTTGTAACGGTGGATGGACAGGCTCAGATTACACGGTTCGATGAACAACAGAGGCCGCTGCCTTAACCAAAACTATGCCCAGTTGCCATTTCGTCGCGGCTCACTCGATCTGCGCGCCACGAATACCATCGGATTCCCTGCAGGAATTCATCTGCGAGCTCTTACCCAACGAGGTGAGGCAACGGAAAATTCGTCCGAACGAAAGCCTCCGGTATGATTAAGCCCCTTACCCTAGAATATCGCTGACTTCAGCCGCTCACCTCGTCAAAACCCTGCAAGGCCGGAAGTCACCTGCCGTCCAGAAAGGAAAAGTGGCATAGTCGTATTGTGAGCTCCTTGGTGGAGGAACCGATCAGACCATCGCAGCGGGGACCTTTGCTTGTGAAGGAAACGGTGTGTCGCTGTAAGTTTTGGTGAAGGAAGGAATGCCGCTTCTCGTCACGAGTGCGTCTGGTGCCAATGGAAACGGATTTGGAGCGCTGCTCGCTTTTGAATCGGATGGAAAAGTTCGCGGCACCTTCATCGATGGCGATCATGACGGAAAATCGCAATCATCCGCTGAACGGTGCAAATCCCGCGGTGAGGCTGCTTGATCCAGATTCACGGATTTCAGACAGATCGGTCTTTATCCAAGACGACCAGATAGTTCTCTATTCCGCTTCCCAGGGCGGCACCCGATAACTGGTGGGCTCAGACAATTCAGGGTGGTAGCGCACACCAAGTTCATTTCTCTCTGGACGGATCGAATATTACCAAGTTTCAGCGGATGGCGAGAGCGTTTTCATGGTGCGAAGACAAAACCACTCCGACATCGTGGTTCTTCGTGTTCGCAAAATGCTCAGCGATGAGGCTAGGCAAAGCTACCAACCTACGCCGATTTTCGGCTTCTTGCCCCGTCAGTGGCCAGGCCATAGTGGGAAGGCATTATGCCGAGACCCGACTCTGAGGCGTAGTCCCTGCGTCAGCTAGGCCGGAAGCCCTAAGCAGCATGCGGCGTTTTAAGACTTCGTAGATAGGCTCGCTCCCGAGGGGCGTCGCAACCACCATCGCCGCCAGCGAAGCTCCCAGCAAGCCAAGGGTGAGGTCACCACGACCCGTCATTTCAATAGTAAGCACGATTCCGGTCAGAGGCGCGCGAACGCTCGAACGCTGGCCGAGAACATCGCCCCCATCCCGACCACCGCGAAGGCAACGGGTGAGAGACTCCGAGGTGGTAGAGAGTAATTCACAACTCCCGCGAAAAGTGCGCCCGAACAAGCACCCAGTACCAAGAGCGGGGCGAAGAGTCCCCCGGGTGCGCCGGCGGCATACGACCACGGGCCAAGAATAAAGCGCGCCACGAAGATCGTCAGCAGGGCCCCAGCCGCATAGCGGTCGGCGAGTATAGCCTGCGTCAGACTATTGCCACCTCCAACTACAGCCGGAGCAAACCAGGCGGCAATGCCCACCGTCGCGCCGACGATGGCTGCGCGATTTATCGACGAGAGCCTGGGCAAGCGGTCCGCGCCACGAAGGAGGCCAACGATGGTGGCATTATAGAGAGCGCCGATAGCGCCAAGAAACCCGCCGAGGACCAGAAACGGCGCAATTCTCCACGGTTCCAGCGGGCTGACTTGTTTTACCGCGAAGTCCAGTGCGTTGCCCGACATCCATCGCATGGTCCACACGCCAATGAATGTGGTCGCGAGAGTGGCAACTAGCAGCCACGGCGTGACGCTGCCGATCAGTTCTTCAAAGACGAAGATGGATCCGCCGACGGGAGCATTGAGAGCCACGGCGAGTCCTGCGCCTGCCCCGGCTGCCCCAACAATCTTCCTGTCTTGATCGTGTTTTAAGAGTAAGCGCGAGATCAACCAGCGCAGCGCGGCGCCCATCTGCACGGTCGGTCCCTCGCGGCCGAGGGCAAGGCCGGATCCTATCGCCAGTATGCCGCCGACGAACTTGACCGGTAGGATTACTGGTGGGGTGGGTTCGCCTCGCTGCTGAAAACGGCTTCCACATGTTGGATACCGCTACCCTCTCCGGAGGGCGCAAACCTGACCACCATAGTGCGCGCCGCCGCGGCACCCACAAGTCCGAGCGTGACCGGCACCAGCCAACCAAAGTAGGGCCAGTGGTGCGCCCACGCGATTAGCCCATCACGCCAGCCATCGGCGAGGGTCAAAACGTAGCGGAACGCGCCGCCGACAGAACCGACAAAGATTCCCGCTAGGATACTGCTGATGGTGATGCGGAAAACACGCGAGTTCACGAGCGTCATAAACCTGAGGCAGTTGGTGCGCCATTCCTTAGAGGCCGAAGTTAACGCTTACGACGTACCTTACTAGTTTGCCTCGCCCACGAGCAAGCAAGCCGGCGGCCAACCTTCTGAGACAAATGGTCTCGCGGCAAATCACTCAGCTAGGCCACTTTCAGTGCGCGGTTCGCAGAACTTGGATTCGGTTTCCAATGTTGCAATCGGACTCTCCCATTTGCTTACAATAAATACAGCGCGCCAACCGACCTTAACCAACGCGAATCAAATTGCCATCGACGCCAGAAATTCTGAATGGAAAAGGAGAAGAACGATGACCAACACGCCGACACAGCACCAAAATTCGGTCGTTGCAGTTTTCAGCCAACACTCCGCAGCAGAAGATGCCATCAAGAAATTGAAGGGTGGCGGGTTTGACATCAAGAAGCTGGCCGTCGTGGGCCGTGACTATCAAACGGAACAAGACGTTGTCGGTTTCTATAACACGGGCGACAGGATGAAATATTGGGGCAAATGGGGTGCGTTCTGGGGCGGCCTCTGGGGCCTGCTCTTCGGTGCGGCGTTCTTAATCATCCCAGGCGTCGGGCCCGTGGTTGCTGCCGGTTCCATTGTCACCTGGATCATCGCGGCCCTGGAGGGAGCTGTCGTCGTGGGGGGACTCAGTGCCCTCGGTGCAGGGCTCTACAGCCTCGGCATTCCTAAAGACAGCGTCCTAAAATACGAGACATCGATCAAAGCCGGTAAGTTCGTTCTCGTCGCGCATGGAACCGCCGAGGAAGTAGCGAAAGCCCGCGACATGTTGAAGACTTCAGGCGCGGAGCAAATCGACAGCTACGAGCCGTCGACCGACGCAGCGCGCGTGGCCTAAGCCGGCTGGGTTCAGGGAGTCAATCCAATTCATTCGCAACATAAACCACGGTGGCCTTATTGCAGAGTCCACTATGGTTCGTGTCCTGCATAAATGTGGAACGGAGCGGAAATCAAACTGCTGTTCCGGGATAACGGATCATCGCGGCACCAGAAGGTACGACCTGGGCGAAGTCGCGGTCAAAACATCGTGGTTCACTTCGGAAAAAACACCAAAGCTTGTCCATTTAACCGCGACAATCGCACGATAGGTCCCAAGCATCCACCAGTCGAGAAGTCAAAGGCGACAACCTCATCGCGTGCTACGCAGTAAAGGAGTCCGTCAGAAGAAAAACGCAAGCCCCGTGGTTTTCGGAACTCAGCTTTCCCATTGGGAGAGAAAACTCGGACAAGATGCCCATCCGTCGCATCGTACTCTCGAACGGTTGTCACCGCGTCCTCCGCAGCGAACGGATGTTCGCTAGATACGACGATATTGCCGTTCGGCGCGATGGCGAGATCGAGCGGGCTCAATTCGGAATCCGCAACCAGCTGAGTTGGTCGCATGCGAGTGGCTGGACTAAATACCAATATCGAGTTATCACCTTCGCCGTTGGGACCGATTCCTGAAGCAAGAAACAAGCGGCCATCATGACCAAAAGCAAATCCCCGAGGAAAGGGCACGATGCGGGCCGGCAATATCTCCTCTATGGCAGCATCAAGGCTTGGCGCCAAGGCGCCGATTGTGCGTGCGCTGCGCAAGCCAACGAAATATCGGCCATCTGGGCCAAAAATGCCACCGCCGGAATTCAGGCCTTCAATTCGCCCAGTATCGCGAACAACGCGTCCTTGCGAGGAGATCGCTAACACCCGGTCGGCCCCACTGTTCAGAAACAGCAAATTTTCCTTTGGATGAACGGCAAGGCCACGCGGATCGGTAATGCGATCGTCGTCGCTAAAAGTGTTGCGCTGCTCGCCATCCGATTCAAAGGCGAGCAGTGCGCCAAATCCGTTTCCATTGGCACCAGACGCACTCGTGACGAGAAGCGTCATTCCTTTCTTCACCCCGCAGCGATTATCTAACCTGTCCCTCCACCAAGGAGCTCACAACAGGACTATGCCACTTTTCCTTTCTGGACGGCAGGTGACTTCCGGCCTTGCAGGGTTTTAACGAGGTCAGCGGCTGAAGCTCCTTCGAGCGACAGTCCGTAGCCGACTTCTCGCACGATGCGGTCCTTCAACGGCTGAATGAAATGTATGCGTGTGTTGCGGCGGGTCACCTCTGGAGCCTTCAAATACAACTCAGCCAACTCTCGCGCTCGACTCAGCGTTTTACCGTTTGGCACAACCTCGGCGACTACCCCCCAATCGTGGGCGACTCGCGCCGACAGCGGCTGCGGGCTCAATAGAAATGCCTCCGCTCGTCCTGCTCCAGCACGATAACTCCATGTCGTAAAGATTCCATCGCCTGGTGCAATGCCCCCTGAGAAGTGGGCTACGTCCTGGAAGGTCGCACCCTCCGCCGCCACAATCACACTGGCAAGCAGCGCGTAATCTGAGTGCACATGCGCGCGTCCCTCGATCGCTGCAATGACGGGCACCCTTATATTGGCGATGTTTTCCAGAGCCTGAACTCCCTCGTCGTGAATCTGGCTCCAAATGTCGGGATCGGAGCCGTCGCCAAAAGAGGCCCAGTCGACATCGGTAATGAAATCCCCGCCTGCGCCGGTCATAATCACGATCTGATTTGCTCGATCTTGCCCAATCCGGTAGAAGGCATCAACAAACTCGGTGTGAGCTTGCGCGTTCATAATGAACGGGCCTCGGTTGCTGTGAATTTCGGCGACCAACACGCCTTTGTCGTCTCGGGTCAGGTTCAGGCTTCGATATTGGGAAAAATAAGCTGGTTGAGTCTGCATGTTGAATTCTCCAAGTAAATTGAAGTCAATCGCATTCACTGCATGTCCATCGCCACTTCGAAAACAAGCGATTGTGCCAGCAACCACGTCAGGTCCCCTCGATCATTGAGCCAGTTTTGCCTCGATTAGAAACGTGAGAAGGGCGACTACTCTGCGACAGAAAGCGCATCTGAAGAGCGCTGATTTCTTTGATGTCGGCAAATTCCCGACCTTGCATTTCAAATCGACGAACATCCGCATCGTCAGGGATGGAGAACTGGCCGTCGAAGGCGACCTGACGGTCCGTGGCGTTACCCGCAAGGTCCGCTTCTCGGTAGAGGGGCCAACACCGCCAGCGAAGGATCCCTGGGGCAACACTCGTGTCGCAAATCTCCGCAACCACAAAACTCAACCGAAAGGACTTCGGTCTGACTTGGAACGCTGCACTCGAGACCGGCGGCATTTCTCGTTGGCGACGAGGTCACCATCACTCTGGATGTCGAGTTCGTGAAGGCCTAACTGCCTCGCGGCAAGGTGTGTGAACGTGATCAAAATGACCGTGAATGCGAATCGCGATAAAGAGATTGTCTGATTCCCGGGATTCATCTCATTAAGCGCCATCTCGCTAATCTTTTGACGTCCGGAATACTTGTACTTCATCTGCCTCAATTCTTGTAATCACTCCGAACAGAGAAGTCGCACTGTCAGGCACATCGGATCGAATTCGATAGCGTCTTCGTCACAGCTGCCGTGGCGGACTGTAAAGCCAGATTCCTTGTCGTCAAATCAGGCTGTCGCACGTCATTCGAGGCGAAATCTCGCCACAGAGTGGCTATCCCAACCAGAACCAGGAAAATCTCGCTGGTGCTTTTAGCTAATTTTGGGAATAGTCATTTCAGAGCTTTGAATTCATGTAGGAAAAGCAGACCGTACCATCGCCGCCTATCGTTTTCGAGTATTGGAACGCCAATTGCTTCGAGGTAAGCCGAATTGACTTCGGCCCGGAGCGAAAGGGTCTTGGTAAGTCAAGAGAGTTGGTAAGTCAAGAAATAAGTTAGTCATTGTCAAGAGGAGGAGAACGAAATGAGCTTAAACATCGGCCCAAAGCGAAGTGAAAAAGGGTTGCTGACGCCCGACAATTGCGTTGCAACGTTTTATCGATCATCAGCCACAAATGCTATTCGGGGTCAGCAACTTCGATCGACAGGGAATCATTAACAACGTCGTAGCACTTGCAAAAGCCACACGCGTGTTTGACATTCCGCTCGTTCTCAGCACCGTTGAAACAGGCTTCAGCGGATATATCTGGCCGCAGCTTAAGGCCATCTTTCCGGACCACACACCCATCGAACGCTCTTCGATGGATGCATGGAACGACAAGAATTTTGTTGGAGCGATCGAAAAAACGGAAAAGAAGAAGATCGTTCTCGCGGGCCTGTGGACCGAGACTTGCGTTGCTCTTGCGACGGTTCAAGCTCTTTTCGATGGATACGAGGTCTTCGTAGTCGAAGACTGTTGCGGCGACGTGAGCCAGTTGTCGCATGACAACGCGATGAAGCGGATCGTTCAGGCCGGTGCTAAGCCGGTGACATCTCTGTCCGTCATGCTCGAATGGCAGCGCGATTGGGCGAACCGCGGCACCTACGACGCCGTCATGGACATTGTGAAGAACCACTATGGGGCGTACGGAATGGGTGTGGAGTATGCCCAGACCATGGTGCACGGCGCTGAACCCTCGAGGTTGCCCGGATACGTTCCTGTTGCACCAAGCACCAAGAAACGGGTTGCATGAGCATCCGATCCTGGCTGTCGGCAATGTCCGAGCAACGTGCCGGTGCTGCGACAAGTTGTAACCCAGGGAAGGTAGGTCAACCCTGCCCTCTAAGAACCGAATTTTTGATTGAAGAAGGAGATCCCATGTCTGTTGACACGATACTTCATAACGCCAAAATCGCAACGAATGGAACACCGTCATTCGTTGAAGCTCTTGCCATTACAGGCGGCAAGATCACCGCGGTTGGCACAGAGCAAGAGATTTTTCGTCTCCGCGGGCCGGCGACCAAGGCGATTGATGGAAAGGGCCGAACCGTGATCCCCGGACTCAACGATTCTCACATGCACCCCATCCGCGGGGGGTTGAACTACAACATGGAACTGCGCTGGGACGGCGTGCCGTCGCTTGCCGATGCGATGCGAATGTTGAAGGATCAGGCGGCGCGCACGCCAGCTCCCCAATGGGTGCGAGTGGTTGGCGGATGGACTGAATTTCAATTTGCAGAACGACGCATGCCAACGTTGGAGGAAATTAACCAAGTAGCTCCGGACACACCGGTGTTTGTCCTGCATTTGTATGATCGCGCGCTGTTAAACGGCGCGGCATTGCGGGCGGTTGGTTATGACAAAAATGCGCCCGAATTTCCTGCGGGAGAGGTTGAGCGAGACAAGCACGGCAATCCCACTGGAGTGCTAATCGCCAAGCCTAACTCCAACATTCTTTACTCAACGCTGTTCAGGGGTCCCAAGCTTTCACACGAGGACCAACTCAACTCATCGCGGCTCTTTTTTCGCGAGCTCAATCGCTTCGGCCTCACAAGTGCCATTGACGCAGGAGGAGGTTTCCAGAACTACCCCGACGATTACGCTGTGGTGGAGGAACTCCACCGGAACGGACAGCTTTCTATTCGGCTCGCTGCCAACCTCTATCCTCAGACGCCGAAAAAAGAACTCGCTGACTTCCAGAGCTGGACGAAAACAACGAAGCCCGGGCAGGGTGACGACTTCTTCCGAGTGAACGGGGGGGGAGAGAATCTCGTTTTTTCCGCTGCGGACTTTGAAGACTTTCTGCAGCCACGCCCTGACATGC
>JASHRE010000045.1 GCA_030037515.1 Candidatus Sulfotelmatobacter sp. | reverse complement strand
CTGCCGGCAGGCGGAATCTGATGGGAGAACCGAACATTGCACCTCCCGCCGATCTGTTGGCACGAGGGTAAGAAGCGAGAGGAAACATGACGATGACGGGAGGGGGCCCGCTCACAATGGATCCACTTTTGGTGATGTTAGGAAGTTTGCTCTGTACGCTGATGGGATTGATTTTCGTCGAGGTCCGGCGCATCCGTAAGCGTCTCGAAAAAGCTGCTTCGCAAACCAGTCCCGTGACCACCACCGCCGCGACAGTCTGACACCCACAGATATTTCAACTCGTGCGGGCGATGAAGCCTCTGCCGGTTATTTCTGTGTCTCAATTCTTACCAATGTGGAATGCCTGAAATTCTCGAATGTGAGCTGTCGCACTCGAGGAAACAATATTCAGGCGAATGCGCGATGCTGTGACCGGAGCAAAGCTGTCGATGCGCTTGTGGCCGATGGCCTGGCCTTCGACGACGCTCTTCCAAGTGCGTCCGTCCCAGGCCTCGATTCGAAAATGCTCGACACGTTGCCCGTCGTTGAGCCATTCCATGACGAGCGTGTGATCGAACGTGACCGGCTCGCGCACATCGGCTTCAAGAAATGCGTGGTGCGAGCCTTGCGGCGCTGACCAGAAAGTATCGGGATCGCCATCAAAAGCCGCTTCAGTCGCGGCGTTATGAATTCTCTCCTGGGCAATCAGATTCTCAGAATAGCGGCTCTGAACAGCCCAGCCGAATTCTTCCAAGCGCTTGACATCTGCTTCGGGCAACAACCCGCGCCGGTCCGGGGCAAGGCCGAGCATGAGCTGTCCGCCGCGGCCAACCGTCCGCTCATAAGTGGAGATCAGTTCATCGAGAGACTTCAAGGTGCTTTCATCGTTCGGATGCCAGAACCAATGTCCTTTGTGCAACGGCGTGTCGGCTTCCACTGGCCGCCACCGCAGATATCCATGACGATCGAGCACGTTCCAGTTTTCATAGGGGATCGTTCCATCTTCGTTTCCAGCCCAACGAATATCTCCGTATTCGAACAGCGCCGCATCGGCAAAGACGAGCGTATTCGGCTGTTTCATCCGCAGATTCTCGATGATGCGTGGGAAATCGTACGTGTGCCCAGCGCCACCGGCGCCATCGAGCCAGAACTCCACCAAGTCGCCGTAATTGCTGGTGAGTTCGCCTAGTTCTGCGATGTAGTAGTTGTCGTACTCGGCGGAATTTTTGTATTTCGGTTCGTGCCGGTCCCACGGCGAAAGATAGATACCAAATTTCAACCCGAATTTCCGCGCAGCGTCAGATACGGCGCGAACCACATCTCCGTTTCCATTTCTCCAGGGGCTGCTGTTCACGCCGTAATCAGTTTGCTCCGTGGGCCAAAGACAGAATCCGTCGTGATGCTTCGCCACCAGCACAACATATTTGGCGCCCGCGGCTTTGATGGCGCGCATCCATTGTTCGGCGTCGAATTGAGTCGGATTGAAGACCTGCGGGCTGGCCGTTCCGTCACCCCATTCGCGATCGAGATATGTGTTCGTGCCCAAGTGAATGATCACGCCGAATTCGAGATCCTGCCATTCGACCTGTTGCGGCGACGGCTTGATGTCCACGAAATTCTGCGCGTAAGCGGCGTCTGAGGGCAGCGCAACGACGCTAAGAATAAGAAGGGAGAGGAGCCTTACGGATTTCGCCAGGAACGGGGCGAGTCTTGGTTTGATGATGTCCACCCTATCTGCTGACGGCGAGCGTCTCTCTCATACCGATCTCGGGCACGCCTCGTCCCACAACCGAAGCAATTTGGCGAACTTGTGTCATCAGTTCGTCAAACTGATCCGGGAACAGCGATTGTGGACCGTCAGAGAGCGCCTGATCCGGCTGATGGTGCACTTCCACCAGCAACCCATCCGCCCCGACCGCCACTGCGGCGCGCGACAGGGGCGTGACCTTGTTGCGCTTGCCGGTGCCGTGGCTGGGATCGACCAGAATCGGAAGATGGCTTAACCGCTGCACCGCCGGCACAACGCTCAGATCAAGCGTATTGCGGGTGTGATCGGCGAAAGTGCGCACGCCGCGTTCGCAGAGCGCGACGTTGTAGTTCCCCTCACTCAAGATGTACTCCGCCGCCATGAGGAATTCTTCGAGAGTTGCCGACATCCCGCGTTTGAGCAGCACCGGCTTGCGAGCCCGCCCGGCACGCTTCAGGAGCGAAAAATTCTGCATGTTGCGCGCGCCAATCTGAATCACATCTGCATACCGTTCAACCAGATCGAGAGATTCGTGATCGATGGCCTCCGTAATGATTTTCATCCCAAACTGCTCGCGAATCTCCGCCATGATGCGCAAAGCTTCTTCGCCCAGCCCTTGAAATGAATATGGCGACGTGCGCGGCTTGTAAGCGCCGCCACGAAAAAATTGTGCGCCCGCACGACGAACGCGCTCAGCGACCGCGAAGGCCTGCTCGCGGCTTTCGATGGCGCAAGGGCCTGCAACAATTGCAAGTCCAGGGCCTCCCAGGGTGGCTGCGGTTCCGGGGAATCGAATAACGGTGTTGTCTTCGCGGATCTCGCGGCTGACCAGCTTGTAGGGCTTCGAAACCGCGATGACTTCCTGCACGCCCGGCATTTCTTCGAGAGTGCCCGCCTCCACTTCGCCCTTGTTGCCGGTGATGCCGATGGCCGTGCGCTGCGCGCCCGGCATGGCGTGGGCTCGGTATCCCATTTTTTCGATCTTCTGGCAGACGTCGCGCACCTGCTCTTCGGTGGCGTGTGCCTTCATGACCACGAGCATAGAGCCATCCCTTCGGAAACGATCTTTTGCGAGGACAGCGAGCCGAATTGTGCGGCGGCTCTGCCTTTGCCAGTGCACTTTCAACGCGGCCGCAGGAGAAGCCGCCCCACCAGTTTAGCCTTCTACTTACACCGCAAACAAGGGATTTGGCGCGCCATTCCGCGTCCGCATCACAGATCAGCTCTTTCTGCGAAAGACGTAAGCGGCGGGCTGATTGCCCCACCGGTGCCAGCCATCGCTTTCAATCGGGAATTGATGTTCTAGATCATATCCATTGCGAACGAACTGCTGAACGCGCTCCAGAAATTGCTCGGCGCGCGGAGGGCCTTTGTCGGTTTGCCATGAATAGCCATCATCGACATAAACCAGAAATTTGGGATGCTTTCCCTCCAATTGTTCCAGCATCTGGTCCTGCATCACGCGCGCGAACTCCTGCTTTTCGGTGAGCGGAAACATGTAGATGTACCCGGTCGCGGAGCGGCGATGCGCGTAGAAGTAAATCACCGGTTCGGATCCGAGGACTGCGATCTCATCGGTTGCCGATGAGTGCGCTCGAATGTACTCGGCTATGGCTGGATCTTGCATACATCCATCTGCGCAGCCGGGCCCCTGCGAATCGTGCTCTTTCCCGTGGACGGCAAGCGGATCGAGCTGGATGTAAATGTTCCAATGCCCATGGACCGAGAATGCGAGCGCAATGACAAAGACGGTCAGCGGAAGCCAAGACAGCCGCGGATTCGATCGCAACTGTTCTTGTCCGGCGGCAATGCCAATTCCCGTCCACAACGCCATCGCCGGCAACCCCAGGATGAAGTAATGCGGGCGGAAATAAAGGCCGGGTGCCACAGCAAGGAATGAGAAGATTAGAAATCCGAGCGAGAACGCCGCGCGGGCACGAACTTTGCGACTCCAGAACACGGACGTAAGTCCAAAGGCTGCGATTTCCCACATCACAAATGGCCGGATCATCCAAGGCCCGACCACCCGCAGTTCTCTCCAGCCTTGGCGCACGGTCAATATCGAGCCGTAGGCGCGAGCGTAAGAGAACGTCCAGAACCAGAAGTCGTGGAAGACTCCGGCGCGGTGCAGAATGAGGCAGATCAACGCAAACGGAAGCGCGACTCCCGATAAAAGGACTGTGCAGCCCAGAGCGAGATCACGGCGGACGCGCTTGCGCTGAGTCCATAACCAGTAAAGAACCGCGAAAGCGGCGAAGATGATGCCGGGCTGCTTCATCAGGAATGCCAGCCCAAACGCGACTCCGCTCGAAAAAAGAAAGATATTGTTGCCTTTCTCGATTGCGCGGAGCAAAAGCAGAAGTCCCACCAGCGCCGCCAAAACAACAAAGTGCGTCGCATGACCCTGGAATCCCAGGACAGACGAGCGCGTGGAAAGCAGAGCGTATGTGCATCCCGCGAGCACACCGGTGAGCAGCCCGTTCAGCCGCTTGCCAAGCTGGAAGACGAAGAAGCTGGACAGGGTGTTGGCGAGCATCACTCCGAGGTGAATGCCCGCCGCCGTTTGGCCGAATATCGCCATCATCACGGCATAGGCGTAATAGGTTCCGGGCAGCTTCATGCTGTAAACCAGCTTGTATGGCGGCACGCCCTGGAGTATCAGTTGTCCGGCATACGCGTATTCGCCCTCATCGCGCTCGAGCGGCATGGTTCGAAGACGCACCCGGAGGAAAGCGAAAAACGCCAGGACCACAATCAGTGCAGCGTATGCGGCACAGCGCTGCCAGGGTCTCGAGAGGATCGCCAACTCGGCGGATTGCCCGGACTGCATTTCGTTTTCTGTTCTCGCGATGGTAATAGCTGGAGTCAAAGTGTTTAACGTCAGTTTACTTTAGTTGCTTGATAGAGCGCCTGTTTTGGCAGACTTGAAACGTAAGACGCCATGCCTGAAACTGACCCCATGGCACGTTCCATGGCGCACGAGCAGGACATCTTGAAGCAAGCCGCGCCCAAACAGCCGCCACGCCTCACTTCCCGGCGCATCGGCATACATACTTCCACCGCTGGCGGAGTTCAGAATGCCAGCGAACGCGCCTATCGGCTCGGCTGCAACACGCTGCAGATTTTTTCGTCGAGCCCACGCCGTTGGGCGCCTTACGAATTGAGCGACGCGCAATGCGCCGAAATGGTCCGCCGGCGGGCGAAGTACGATCTGAAGCCGCTCGTAATCCACACCAATTATCTGGTCAATCTCGCCAGTTCGAGCCAGCTTTTTCTTAAGCGATCGATGCAGGCGTTTCGCGGCGAGGTGGAGCGTGCGCTCGCGCTGTGTGCGGACTATCTGGTCTTACATCCGGGGTCGTTTCGGGGCGCAGACCGCGAACAGGGATTGCTTCGCACCGCGGCGGCAATCGCTGCATCTACGGAGGGCCTGGACCTCGTGAAGGGAGGATTGACAATCTTGATTGAAAATACCGCGGGAGCGGAATTTTCTCTCGGCGGAAGTTTCGAGCAAGTCGCCGAGGTTCTCGATCATCTGTGCGGCATCGTCCCCGTTGGCTCCTGCATCGACACGTGTCACACGCATGTTGCTGGATATGACATCGTCAGCCAGGATGGTCTTTGCAAAACGCTGCGTCAATTGGACAGCGTTATCGGTTTGAGCCGGGTCAAGGTCGTCCATTGCAATGATGCGAAAGCGGCGCGCGGATCGAAGTTAGATCGGCACCAGCATATCGGGAAGGGAACCATTGGCAAGGAAGCGTTTCGCATGCTTCTGAACGATCTGCGACTGGCACATGCGGCGTTTATCGCGGAGACGCCCATTGACAAGCCCGGCGATGACAAGAGAAATGTTGAAGCGCTGAAAAAGTTGGTCATGTAGGCACGACCGCCGCCAACGTGTGTGAATCGAATTGCGAAGCTCGCCCCCGACGGCCGAGGCGGCCCTCCCCTGCATGAGATACTCCTGGGCATGAAACTTTACCGCACGCGTACCGCCATTGTGGCCGAACACTCCGGCTCCCTCTATGAGATTCAAGCAATGTCGTGGGATGAAGTCGTTGCCCGTGAAGACCTCATCGGCGAGTTGTTAGATCGAATCAAGCAATCATCTCCGACAAATGATCCCCCTCAAGATTTCCTGCCTCCGATTGGCAGCCAGGAAGTCTGGGCCGCCGGAGTGACCTATTTCCGCAGCCGCAACGCGCGCATAGAAGAATCCAAGAACGCCGGAGGCGGCGATTTCTACGATCGCGTTTATCACGCCGAGCGACCGGAGCTTTTTTTCAAAGCCACGCCGCATCGCGTGGTCGGATCTGGCGCCAAAGTCGCGATCCGCAGTGATGCGCGCTGGTCTGTTCCCGAGCCCGAACTGACGCTGTTCATCTCCCCCGCTGGAAAAATTACCGGATACACGATCGGCAACGACATGAGTTCGCGCGATGTCGAGGGCGAAAATCCCCTGTATCTGCCGCAGGCCAAAATCTACGATCGCAGTTGCGCGTTGGGACCCTGTCTGCTGGTTTCCGAAGAGCCACTTCCTCTTTCGACCCAGCTTTCAATGGAAATTCGCCGGGCCGGCAAGACGGTATGCTCGGGCGAGACGACGCTGAAAGAAATGAAACGCAAGCCGGAGGAACTGGCCAAGTATCTCTATCGTCACAACACGTTTCCGCAGGGCTGTTTTCTGCTCACTGGCACGGGCATCGTGCCCCCAGATTCGTTCACGTTGCAGGAGGCGGATGAGATCCGGATTACGATTCCCCCGATTGGAACTCTGATCAACACCGTGGGATAGTGCATCGCATACGCGTCGCGAAGCCTCTAAACATCGACTGTACGTGTAAAATAGAGGGCTCACTTGAGCCCATAGCTCGCTTTATGGCGATCCAGGAAAAATCCGCGAGGGCCGAAGTCGGCCATCCTGAAGGTGGACGGTCCGGTCCGGACGAGCGCTATAACGCTCAAATCGTCGAATCCAAATGGTCGGCTCGCTGGCAGCAGGATCCGTCGCGTTACGCCGCTGAACGGGATTCATCGAAGAAGAAGTATTACGTCCTCGAAATGTTGCCCTATCCTTCAGGCGCGCTGCACATGGGACACGTCCGCAACTATTCGATTGGCGATGCGCTCGCACGCTACATGTGGATGAACGGTTACAACGTGCTTCATCCCATGGGGTGGGATTCGTTCGGTTTGCCGGCGGAAAATGCCGCGATCTCAAACAACACTCCGCCGCGCGAATGGACGCTCCGCAACATCGCCAGCATGAAGGCGCAGATGAAGCGCCTCGGCTTCGCCTACGATTGGTCGCGGGAAGTTACGACATGCTTTTCAGAATACTACCGTTGGAACCAATGGTTTTTTCTCAAGCTCTATGAGCGCGGGCTGGCATACCGCAAAAAGAGCAAGGTCAACTGGTGCCCGAAGTGCGCGACCGTTCTGGCCAACGAGCAGGTGGTCAACGGATGCTGCTGGCGTCACGAAGATACTCCGGTCGAGCAGCGGGAACTCGAGCAGTGGTTCCTGCGAATCACAAAATACGCGGACGAATTGTTGCGCGACCTCGACAAGCTTGTTGGTTGGCCGGAAAAAGTCCGCACCATGCAGCGCAACTGGATCAACCGCAGCGAAGGCGTGCTCGTCGATTTCAAGCTCGACTACGGTCCCAGCCATCACGGCTTCGGACCGGCAGGTTCGACCATTACTGTGTTCACCACGCGCATCGACACGATCTTCGGCGCGACTTCAATCCAGCTCGCACCCGAGCATCCCATTGTCGCCGATCTCGCCGCACAGAATCCTGACCTGCGCTCCAAAGTCGATCATTTGATCGCCGAACAACGCAGAGCCAGGGAGTCGGGAGACATTGGCGAAATCGAGAAGCACGGTGTGCCGACTGGACGCTACGCCATCAATCCGTTCAACAACGAACGAATTCCCGTGTGGGTCGCGAATTACATTCTCATGGACTATGGCACGGGCGCGATCATGAGCGTGCCGGCGCACGACGAGCGGGATTACGACTTTGCCAGGAAATACAAACTTGAAATCCGGTTGGTAATTCTGCCGATCTCCAACGATCCCGAGGAGACCATGACGGAGCCGCCCGTGCCCTTTGTTGCTCATGACGGAATGGTGATCAACTCCGGCATGTATAGCGGCATGAGCTGTGCCGAGGCGGTCAAGAAAATGACCGCATACGCCGAGCAGAAAGGAATCGGCAGGGCGACCGTCACTTATCGCTTGAAAGATTGGGGCATATCGCGACAGCGCTATTGGGGCACGCCCATCCCCATGCTCTATTGCGAGAAAGACGGCATCGTGCCCGTGCCGGAAAAAGATTTGCCCGTCATCTTGCCCGAGAACGTGGAGATCACGCTCACCGGCGGTTCGCCGCTTTTGCGCGTGCCGGAATTTGTGAATGCTACCTGTCCGAAGTGCGGTGGTCCGGCGCGCCGTGAAACCGACACGATGGATACCTTCGTCGATTCATCGTGGTACTTCTATCGCTACACGGATGCGCACAATGACCGTGCGCCCTTCGACGGGAGGGTCGCGGACTACTGGTTCCCGATCGATCAGTACATCGGCGGTGTCGAACACGCGATCTTGCATTTGATCTATTCGCGTTTCTGGACGAAGTTCATGCGCGACCTCGGCATGATCCGAAACGACGAACCAGTCGAGCGGCTCTTCACGCAGGGGATGGTCATTAAAGACGGCGCGAAGATGTCTAAGAGCCTGGGCAATATCGTTTCGCCCGACGAGATGGTCGCCCGTTACGGCGCCGATGCTGCCAGACTTTACAGCTTGTTTGCCGCGCCTCCGGACCGCGATCTCGATTGGCAGGACTCCGGGATTGAAGGAATCCAGAGATTCTTGGGGCGCGTGTATAGATTCTTTGTGCGAAACACGCAGGCGCGAACGGGCCGTGAGACGGTTGCCCCGGCATTGGATCCAGAAGCGCGCGCGATCCAGCGCAAAATGCATCAGACGATCAAGCGCGTCAGCGATGACTTTCAGGGGCGGTGGCACTTCAACACGTGCATCTCGGCGATCATGGAGTTGGTGAACGCGCTCTACGGGGCAGAAGAGGCGATCGCAAAGAACGCGATTCCCAAGCCGTTTTTGCGGCAGGTGCAGCGTAACATTGTTCTGTTGCTCGCGCCGTTCGCTCCCTATCTCGCTCACGAACTTTGGGAGATGCTGGGCGAGTCCTCAACTTTGTTGACCGCGCCCTGGCCGAAGTTCGATGCGGAACTCGCGAAAGAAGAGGAGATCGAGATTCCTGTGCAGGTCAACGGCAAGCTGCGCAGCCGCATCGTCGTACCCGCCGCTGCCAATGAAGAATTCGTTCTCGAACGTGCTCTCGCCGACGAGAAGGTGCAAGCTGCCATTGCCGGAAAGAAGATCGTGAAGAGAATCTACGTTCCCGGCAAAATGCTCAATCTGGTTGTGAAGTAAGAACGACCTAAGAGGGTGTCCGGATGAGGCGGGCCGTATGGGCCCGCCGCCCTGTTATCCATTTAGCTTGCTCTTGCGGACAAGAACAAAGCTTCCTTGCGATTGTTGAATTGGATTTCCTCAATTCGCTCATTATGACTGGGCGTGCTTTGCAGCGTCACCGCACTGTTGGCAGCGGGCCTTGCAAGTTCCTTCAATTCTGCCTTCGTCGTTGCGACGGTCTTTCCGTTGCGAATAAGGGAGACAGCTACAGTGCCATTCGTGCCTGTCCATTCTGCCTTGTAATGCCCAGGTTGAAGCAGAACGGAGCCGAAACTCGCCGCCTGCGCGAGATCAAACGACCCCTCATTTTTTGCCTTGGCGAAGGCTAGCGTCGAAAGCGAAAGAGCAAATGCACACAAAAATGCCAAAAATCCTGTTGTTCGCATGAAAGTCACTCCCTGAATGGTTATGGCACGTGCTTACTTACATGGATGCGCTCTCGCCGGCCCCACGTTGCCATGATGTATCGCAGGGCGATATATCGTTGTTGCGTTTTCAGTTCCCTCTGCAGTGAAAATACCGGCCGCATACTTCAAATGGGTTATGCTCATGACGTGCCAGCCCGCTCCCCTACGCTCGGCGGCTTTCGCGCAGCGTTTCGCCGGCCGGATGTTTCCCTCGCCGAAGTGCTTTGGCGCTGGAGCGTCGGCGCGACCGCAATCTTCCTTTTCCTTTTCGGCGCCTTCGAGTATCTGTCGTCCTTACCGGTTACGAGTGCAGAAATTCTTTTCCTGCGGACCAAGCAGCCCATCCTGGTGGCCAAAGCAATCGCCCATATCTTTCGTGGAAATTGGAACCGTGGCGTGGCAGCTGCATTATTGGCAGCGCTCGCCCTGATGTTGCTGTGGATGCTTGCGGCTTCGTTCGGTCGAATGGTAACCGTGGCAGGCTTGCTGGACTGTTTTCGTCGAAACGCTTCGCGCGCCGACTCTGCCGGCATTGACAGCCAGCCCTCTGCAACGGTTTTTCGTTCGCTGTTTCGTCTCAGTTTCCTGCGGATTGTGGTAGCCCTGGGGGCCATCTCCGGCATCGTGGGTGCGGCCGTTCTGGCTGGCTTTGCGTTGCCGGATTCCGATCCGAATCCGGGCACCGCATTTCTGATCTTCTTGTTCGTCGCAGCCCCCGCAGGCTTCGCGTGGTGGATGTTGAACTGGTTTCTGTCGCTCGCCGCTGTGTTCGCCGTTCGCGATGATGAAGACGCTCTGGCTTCGATTTCCGCGGCGGTTGCTCTCTGCTGCGAGCGCGCCGGTGCGGTTTTCGCCGTCAGCTTCTGGACGGCGCTGCTGCACCTGGCGGTTTTTATCGTCGCGACCAGTGTGGTGTTCATGCCGCTGGCGCTGGTTGGAACAATACCGTGGCGTGTCGTCGTGCTTGCAACGGCTGTGATCGCGCTTGCCTATTTCGCCGTTGTCGATTGGATCTACATCGCGCGCCTTGCCGGATACGTCTTTGTTGCCGAGACGCCTGAAACCTTGCCGGCGCTGCAAAGGCCCGATCCTACGCCTCGATCGGGAATACCGGCCGCGCCGATTCCATCGCCTGCCACTGCGGTGGACCGAGATGAACTCATCCTCGGCGATCTGCCGCATCTCGCGACCGAAACGTGAAACCGACTGCGCGCATTATCGATCGGCATCCGGATTGCTGCCTTTACAGCGTCTCATGGATCTGAGAAACTCATGCGTGGCGAACCCAACGGGCAAAAAAACACCTTCCCTCAAGCAGTCCTCCGGCAACCACGCGTTTGTTGATCAATCCATTGTTATTCTGGATTTTGGCGCTCAATACACACAGCTGATCGCGCGCCGTGTTCGCGAACAGAACGTTTTTTCCGCTGTCTTGTCATGCAGGGCGTCTCTCGCAGAGATCAAAAGCTACCACCCCGTCGGGATTGTGCTCTCCGGCGCGCCGTGGTCGGTCTACGACAAAGATGCGCCGCCCGCGGATGTGCACGTCTTCGACCTGGGTCTACCTGTGCTTGGCATCTGCTATGGATTGCAATTCATGGTGCACACGCTGGGCGGGAAAGTTCGCCCCGCTGAGAAGCGCGAGTATGGCCACGCGGAAATCGACATTGTCTCCGACTCGGTTCTGTTTCAAGGGCTCGCGAAGAAACTCGCCGTGTGGATGTCGCACGGCGACGAAGCGTTGGAATTGCCGCCCGGCTTCGAATTGATGGCGAAAACCCACTATGCGGTCGCCGGCATTCAGAATGTCGCGAAAAAATGGTATGCGGTGCAGTTTCATCCAGAGGTGCATCACACGCCTCAGGGCACACAGATCCTCAGGAATTTCGTTTTCCAGATTTGTGGAGCGAAACCCACTTGGACTCCGCGGCACTTTATCACGTCGACAATCGAACAGATGAAGCAGAAAGTCGGCACGGGGCGGGCCATTTGCGCTCTCTCGGGAGGTGTGGATTCTTCCGTCGCTGCCGTTCTCGTCGATCGCGCTCTTCGCGACGGTCGCGGCAAATCGCGTCTGACCTGCGTCTTCGTGAATAACGGCCTTCTTCGCAAGGACGAATTCGAAAAAGTGCAGAAGACTCTGCGCGACCGGCTCGGCCTTCGCCTCGACGCGGTCGATGCTAGTGACCGATTTCTGGGCAAGCTCGCCGGCGTGCGCGATCCCGAAAAAAAGCGCAAGATCATCGGCAATGAGTTCATCAAAGTCTTCGAGCGGGAAAGCCGTCGCATTGAGAAAAATGAGGGCAAGGTCAAGTGGCTCGTCCAGGGGACTCTGTATCCGGACGTGATTGAATCGCGCTCCGTGCGAGGTCCGTCGCAGGTCATCAAGTCGCACCACAACGTCGGCGGATTGCCGGAGAAGATGAAACTGGAGCTCATCGAGCCGCTGAAAGATCTGTTCAAGGATGAAGTCCGCAAGATCGGCCGCGAGCTCGGCCTGCCGGAAGAAATCCTGCAGCGGCAACCTTTCCCCGGACCGGGGCTAGCCGTCCGCATTCTTGGTGAAGTCACACGGGAGAGACTTGCGCTGTTGCGCGAGTGCGACGACGTCGTCGTCAGCGAAATCAAAGAAGCCGGTCTGTACTCGAAAGTTTGGCAGTCGTTCGCTGTTCTTCTGCCTGTGATGTCCGTCGGGGTGATGGGAGATCAGCGCACGTACGCCTGCACCTGTGCCATCCGGGTTGTCACTTCGGAAGACGGCATGACAGCTGACTGGGTACAGCTTCCCAACGAAGTGCTGAAGGTGATCTCGACGAGGATCGTGAACGAGGTGAAGGGAATCAACCGTGTGGTTTACGACATCACTTCCAAGCCGCCGGGCACGATTGAGTGGGAATAGCAGGATTCTGTGTCGGAGCTATTGCGCCACGCGCCGCAGTGCCTCTGCGAGTAGGCTCTGCACGTCCGCGAATCTTGTCGTTGGGTCGTTGTTGTAGTCCATCAGCCGGTGCCTGTAAGGCCGGTTGGCGGATCTCTCCTCCACAATCCTTCGCACCAGTTGGAGCGCCGGTCTTCTATGATGGAACCCACCAGTCACCTCGATGGTGGCCGTTTCCATCGCACAGTAAATGCTCCACTTCGTATCCGTCGGAGGGCACTCCCGCGTGTCCGCTCGGTTCCAAACCGCCTGGGACGAGAGAATTGCGGCGGCACGCTGAATGATTTCACGATCCAGACCCGATGCCGGGACTTCGTTCCCGAAATCGACGTCAAATTCCATCCCGTTGCCGGAGACGACTGACCGTGATATCGGGAACCATCCCTCGGCGGTTCTGAGGACTCCCGCGCCACCCCTGTGGATCTCCAGCTCGACCGGCACCACATCATCGGAATATGTGATCTTGCCCGCCCAGACGGCGCTTGGCTCCGAATCCTTGCGCCATCGGCCGGTCGTGATTTTCTTTGCCGAAGCAAGCGTCATCGTCGGGTTCTCGCTCCCAAGCCGTCCACAGGATCCGTGCCACGACTTTGCTAGAGGAGTTAATCTGCAAATGTGCACAGCGTTCGAACTCTGCACCTGAAGGAGGAGGAAAAAGAGCGGAACCAGAATCATGCGTTTGGCTACTCGTACCGGATGGCTTCGATCGGGTTCAGCCGTGCGGCTTTCAGGGCAGGGAAGAACCCGGACACGATTCCGACCATTGACAGGATCAGGAACGAAACGACCATCACGCTCATCGATGCGTGCAGGAAGATCGCGCCTTCGTGATCGGCAGTTTTGTAGAACTCATCATAAAGCGGCATGGGGGGAATCACCCAGGTGAAGAATTCTGCGACAGCCATGCCGATCAGTCCCCCGATGAAGGTCAGCACCAGCGCTTCCAGCAGAAACTGAACGAGAATGTGCCGGGGACGCGCGCCAATCGCTTTTCGCAATCCGATTTCACGCGTACGCTCGGTCACCGAGACGAGCATGATATTCATCACCCCGATGCCGCCGACCGCCAGGGTGCAGATGCCAATCAGACCCAGAACCGCCTGCAGACCGAAAGAGAAGGCGTTGATCATGCTGCGGTCTTCGATCGTGTCCCACTCCGGCGTGGCTTTATCGTCCGTGGGATCGAAATGATGACGCCGCGCGATGACTTCGCGCGCAGCCATGAGCGCTTTTTTGTTCAGCGATGCGACAGTGGGCTGGATGATGATCTCGTCGGGATCGCGCAGGTTTTTCAGATCGCGCATCAAGGCGAACGGAATAAAGGCATCTTCATTGTCCGGCCCCTGGTACATCGAGTCCTGAATTTTGTTGCGCATCGTGCCGATGACTTCGAAATCGAGCCCGCCGATTTCGACGTGCTGACCCACCCCCGGCGCGCCTTGAAAGACCTTTTTCGCCGCCTGATAGCCGAGAATCACCACCCGGCGATGATCGGTGAAGTCGGTCTCGTCAAAGTATCGGCCATCGGAGAGCGTCAGTTTCCGCATCTGGCCGTAAGGCATATCGACGCCTCGGGTCATGACTGAGACGATGCGGGTGCCGCGCTTGAATCCGAGGTCACGGTCGATCTCACCACTGACGGCGCGAATGATCGGAACTTCGTCGCGAATTGCTTGCACATCCTCGAGTTCGTACTTGATGGCCTTGCCTGCCCGCTGTCCACCGGCCTGCATGCTGGTTTGTCCCGGCCACAGCACGATCACGTTGTTTCCCATGTTCAAAAAGGCGTTGAGCACCGCGCCGCCGAGCCCCTGTCCGTAGGCGAGCAGCAGGACGACTGACGCCAATCCCCAAACAATGCCTAGCATGGTCAGCGCAGAGCGCATGCGATCGCGCAACAGCGCCTGCCAGCCTTGCGAAATGAGCTCTTTTAAGAACATAGTCCGGAGCCGCGAGTCCCGAGCCGAATGACGGTTATCACCCGCGACTCGGGACTCGCAGCTCACTGAATGTGAATATCTCCCGACCCGGTATGCACGCTCAGCAGCGGACCGCCGCCGTGGACTTTGCCTTGCATGTGCTTGTGCGATTCTCCGATGCGCCCTTGTACGGTCATTTCGATCGGTTGTTCCACGTCAACCGA
>JASHRE010000452.1 GCA_030037515.1 Candidatus Sulfotelmatobacter sp. | reverse complement strand
ACGGCTACGATCTCGCGCTTGCCTATCTCGAGACGGGCGCTACACTGCAGGCCGAACGCGTGGTCCAAAGCTTACTAGCACAGAGGAACACGGCTGAGTTGCACAACCTGCTGGGTGAGATCGAGGAAAAAGCGGGAAACTTCATCGCCGCCGAACATGAGTACGAAGCCGCTGCGCACATGGATCCCAGCGAGGGGAATCTTTTCGACTGGGCCAGCGAGCTTCTGATTCATCGCACCCTCGATCCCGCGGTTGAGATCTTTCAGACGGCTACCGAGCGTTATCCGAACTCAGCCCGCCTGATGATCGGATTGGGCATGGCGCTCTACTCCCGCGGCAACTATGATGACGCCGTTAAGGCTCTGCTGAAGGGCGCGGATTTGAATCCCTCCGATTCGCGCTGTTACCTATTTTTGTCGCGAGCGTATGACAGTTCTCCCAGCCAAGCCGAGGCTGTGATTGAACGGTTTCGGCGTTACGCACAACTTGAGCCCGAAAATGCCAAGGCCGCATACTACTATGCCATGAGTCTTTGGAAGGGCAAGCGAACAGAAGACCCAAATCTCAATCTCCAGCAAATTGAGTCATTGCTGAACAAGTCTGTAAGCCTGGATCCCAAGTTCGCTGATGCTCACCTGCAATTAGGCAACCTTTACTCGGCACAGACTAAGTACTCCGACGCCATACCGGAATATCTGCGAGCGCGACAATTGAATCCAGATCTGGCGGATGCTTATTATCGCCTGGGACAAGCCTACGTGAGAACGGGTCAGAAAGAAAGCGCGCAGCATGAGTTCCAGGTGTATCAGCGTCTGCACGACCGACAGTTAGCTGACCTTGATCAACAGCGCGCCGAGATTCGCCAGTTTGTGTACTCAGAGAAAACCTCCGGTTCCGCAACGCAGTAGTATCGTGCCCTGCCGAAGGTTTGAAAACGACTCGACAATGATGCGCCTTCTCAATTCCGGACCGGCCAGAAATTTACGCCGGCAAATTGCGAGTTCCAGGCGCGACTTCCTCGGCAGCGCAGTGCGGTTGACTCTCGGTAGCACATTGCTCGGACCTTGTGGCCTCGCCCGTGCCGCTGTTTTTACGAAGCGACGAAAAATTGTTGTGATCACTTTCGGCGGAGGCGCGCGAGATCAGGAAACCTTCGCCCCGGAAGGCCAGATCAACATCCCCCATCTTCTACGCGAGCTTCTGCCACAATCGACGTTTTTCACGCAGGTGGTGAATCGCGGAATTCTGGGCCACTACGTTGCGACCGCGAGCCTGGCCACCGGCGTTTACGAAACGATCAATAATTTCGCTTCCCTTCCCCCGGAACACCCGACGGTCTTTGAATATTTCCGCAAGGATCTGAAGCGGCCTGCATCTGATGCCTGGGTTGTGGCTCCCAGCAACGGGTTCAACCGTATCGGCGAGAGCGACCACCGTTCCTACGGCCGCGGATTCGGCGCGCAGGTAATTTTGCCCAAGCATCTTCTTACTGCCGCGCTCGCAAGCGAACACACCGATTATTCGCACCTCTTGCGCGACAATTACGAAACTCCTTTCTACGCGCCAGAACTCGGAGGCAATGAATTCGAGCTGGAACAGCTGGAAAACATACTCAAGCTTTCGGTCGACGACTTCAAAGCACACGCCAGAACCCTATCAAGTCCCGATGAGCTCTCGGTCTATATCGTGCGGCAACTAATGCAGCAGGAGGCGCCCAGCTTATTATGGGTCACGATGCATGACATCGACATCGCACACGCCGGTGCCTATTCACTCTATGTCGAAGGCATTCGTCGCACCGATCGCCTTTGCGCCGAGGTGTGGAATCTGATTCAGAGCGAACCGGAGTATGCTGGCAAGACCACATTGTTCATCTTGCCCGACTTTGGCCGAGATTCGGATGAAGACGCCGGCGGCAACGGATTTCAGCATCATCGCACCGGCGACAGCCTTTCTCGCACCACCTGGATGATGGCCCTGGGAGCGGGTGTGCGCGAGGGAGTCGTCATCGATCACTTGGTGGACTCGACCGACCTGGTTCCCACCTTGGGCGCCATGCTGAGCTTTTCACCGTCGCTGGCACAGGGTAAACCCATTCCAGAATTGGCATAGATATGCTGCCACGCGATCTCAAACCCGAGCACTTCACGAAGTATCCGCCCGAAGCTCGAAAACTGATCACCGACCACCTCGAAACGCTGCGCGTGCTTCCCTTGACTTACGTTGCCAATCTATTGCGTGAAGCCATTGAATACGATTTTAGATTTCCCGTGGAGCGAAGGGAGTTAGAAAAGGAGTTGGCCAATGCGGGTGCTCTCACGCCCGAACAGAAGAGAGAATGGTTTCAGGGCTTCGCAGCGATCGCCTTGTCTGCTGAACTGGAGAAAACGGACTGGCCCGATCGCCCCGCACGGTTTGTCGAACAACTATCGGCTTTCCTTTGGACGACCCACCAGCTCGATGCTTTTCGCAAGGCTGCGCTCGACTATGCGGATCGCCTCAGTCGCGCGCTCCCGCCCGAGCCACCCCCGGTCCCCCGTCTGGGCATCGCCGTCATCGGGCAGGGAGTCACAGCCTACGAAGATCCCTTGTTTTACAAATTGCGCGCCCACGGAGCCTATTTCAGCAGAGTCAATCCAGATGGCGGCCTGGAACTCTTGCTGAATGCGATCGGCAAGCGGGCACAGGATCATCCCATTCCTTACCGGCATTGGTACATCGACGGCGGATCCGCCGGGGAGCATGCCCCGGAGTTGACGTGTGTTTCCTATCAGGGCCTGGCAACTGTCCGAGAGGCGCTGTTGCACAGGATGCGTCCGCAGATTGACCAACCTGGAATGGGACCGGAAGCACTGCGTACGTTTCTCGCCCAAGTAACTCCGGAGGAGCTTGGTCTACGCACCGGCGATCCAATCCTCGATCGTTTCCAAGTAAAACTCTTCACCGAAGGTTCGGGAACACAGATCTTCAGCACGACCTTCGTTCAGTGGGCCGCCCGCGAAGCTTTGCGCCGGGCACAGCCCTGCACAATGCTCGTACGTTTCACGCCTCGTCAACGTCAAAAACCCATGAACGAACTGTTGTCGGAAAAACAGGACCAGGCGGAGCTCGACCCCGTGGGTTCGCTGATCGATGCCGATCTCGGCGCTTACTATAACTGGATCAACCAGCAGCGACTCTCCGGTGAAGAACACTCCTCATTCCTGGCTTGGTTCGAGAATCATAGCCAGGCGGTCGTGATCGGTCCCACAATTCCCCGCGGAACAGAGTCCCGCTCTGAGACTAACCTGGCGCAGCTGGTCGCATGGACTGGTTGAGTTGGGTGTTTGATCGGTGAGGACGCATCGCAATAGATCGCCGCAATCCTACATCTGGCATTCACATTTCCCTTCAGTTTTGACAGGTCAGACCAGGTTCTTGCCCTGCACGGCAAGTTTGCGGGCGCCGCGGAAGCCTTTTTTCTGCGATAAAATTGATCCCCAGCTACTGGTCAGACAGGGCTCAGTACACAAACTTGGTCTCGCACATGTCTCCTCCATCGGTGTCCCAAACCGCGCTCATGCGCAATTGCGGCAGCCAGGGATCTCGGTCCAGGTCCGACATCCCAAGAATTTTTCTCCTCTCACCTGCCAGTGTTGCTGGAGCTCGAGCTGCCCTGCTTCTCGATGAGAGTTCGGAATTGGAGATGTCACATCGATTGCGCGGCCAAGGCGTGCCACTCGGTGAGCTGTTCAGTTTCATGAGCAGCTTGTACTTTCGTGGAAAACTGGCGTATGCGGCCGCTTTCAGCAATGCCCCACCCGGTATTAAAGGGGCGTTCGTTATAACCCCGAGTGGCGGCCTTGTCCCTCCGGATACCGTGATCACGCTGCATAGGTTGCGGGAGATTAGCGCGGGCAATCTGGATCCGGGCGATGTACGCTACAGCGCGCCACTTCGCCGCGACGCCCAGCTCCTCGCAGATAGGATTTGCGCAAGCTGCCAGATCATACTCTTAGGCAGTATTGCGACCCGGAAATACGTGGACCCCCTGCTTGGCGTCTTCGGAGCGCAGCTCATGTTCCCTCGAGAATTTGTTGGCCGCGGAGACATGAGCCGAGGTGGGCTCATGCTGAGATGCGTAGCATCTGGCGAGCAACTCGCTTCGATCCCAGTGCTCGGCGCCGTCCGGCATGGGGACAAGCCTCCAAAACTAAAGCCTCTGGCCCGGAAGACGCGAGCGCATTGTTCTGATGCCGGGAGCGCAGGCACGCTCCTGTAGGCTGGTCGGAACTGTGTCGTGTAGCGCCCCGGCCCATCGCCGCCACGGAAAACGGTGGACAGGGGCCAGATCACTCTCGTAAATTCCTCAGCCAGCAGAAAACTGAAGGCCAGAGTGCGCGGCTTGCACATGTCACCAGGTGTCAATAAACATTGCCAACGCAGATGCACTCTACAAAGTGGTCTCAAGCATCTTCGATTCGGCCCCCGAACCCTGATTAAGAGGCCTGGCTTCAGCGCGATCACCAGGTTGGTCATTCGCCTTGCGCCTCGGAGCAAAACGCGGCGATTTTCCGCGTGGTGAATGCGGTTTTGCTTCAGCCTCTCCCTTTCCTGAGTCCTGATCGTCTGGGGGTGCTCTCCGAAACGATGCCGAACCCAACTGCCCTCGAGCGGCCCTGACAGCTTGTGTTCTCCGCTGTTAAAATCTTGATCATTGGTTGTTGAGCAAGGAGCGTGCACGTGAAGCCGCAAATCCTGCCCTCGTTCTTGCTGCTCTTCTTTCTGGTATGCCAGTTGACCGCCCAGGCCACCCCACCAACTGAGAAATTCAGTCCGCCCTCCCGGACGTTTCGCTTCACCTACAACTTCACTGTGAAGGACATTCCCTCCGGGGCGAAGCGAGTGCGTGTCTGGGTTCCGGTGCCCGAGACCGATCAGCATCAGACGGTGCACATTCTGTCGATTAAGGCTCCGGGCAAAACACGGATGACCGAAGAGCCCGAGTATGGCGACCGGATGATGTACGCCGAGATCGAAAATCCGGTTCCCGGCAGCGCCGAATTCACTCTCGAGTACAAGGTCACACGCCGCGAATACTCGCGTGGCGATTATGCACAACTCAAGCGGATGGATCACACACCGCTGGTCGTACCGGCGTCGATGAACCGTTGGATTGAGCCTGACAGGTTGATTCCCACCGACGGAAAGATCAAAGAACTCGCGGTTGAGGTTACCGGATCCCAGAGCGGCACGGTCGCAAAAGCCAAGGCTGCCTACGACTACTTCTTCACCAATATGCGCTACGACAAGACGGGCTCAGGCTGGGGGCGCGGGGACGCCGTGTGGGCGTGTGACTCCAAGCGCGGCAACTGCACAGACTTCCATTCTCCGTTCATTGGCGTGCTGCGCGCGGATGGCATTCCGGCGCGCTTCGACATCGGCTTTCCCCTCCCCGAAGACAAGGACAAAGGAGAGATCCCGGGTTATCACTGCTGGGCTGAATTCTATGCCAGCAAAACCGGCTGGGTTCCGGTCGACATTTCCGAGGCGTGGAAAGCGAAGCAGAAGCAGGATTATTTCTTCGGCAGCGTTGATGCCAATCGGGTCCAGTTCTCTTCCGGCCGCGATGTCACACTTTCTCCCAAGCAGGATGGCCCCGCGCTCAATTATTTCGTCTATCCATATGTCGAAATAGACGGCAAGCCGTACGAAAAGCTGGACAAGCAGTTCAGCTTTGAGGAAGTAAGAGCTTCCCAGTAAACCCCCGAGTTCGAAGCTCTGCGGCATAAAACGGAAAATGGCTGCCCACACCGACCTCGAACGCTTCCAGAACGGGGCGGAAAAGTACGCCAATTACCTTGAGACTCCTGAAGGCCGGCTGCGCCTCGACCTCGCGTTTCAGAACTTGCGGGTGTTTCTGCCGCAGGCGGCGGGATCATTGCGCGCTCTCGACATCGGGTGC
>JASHRE010000451.1 GCA_030037515.1 Candidatus Sulfotelmatobacter sp. | reverse complement strand
CACGGTCCTCGAGCAACTGGCCGGCGAAGAAGCGGCATCAGAAGTGGGCTCCAGCGGTACGAAACCGCATTAGCACAAGCGGCTCACCTACTTCGACCTCAAAAGATTACAATTTGTTCGGCCCGCATAAGAGTAGCCGACAACCCAACACTAGCGACTCACGAATCTATGATGAAGGTCCGCAAAGCTGTTTTTCCCGCCGCCGGCCTGGGCACACGCTTTTTGCCGGCCACCAAAGCTCAACCCAAAGAGATGCTTCCGATCGTCAACAAGCCCATCATTCAATACGGCATCGAAGAGGCCATGTCCTCCGGTTGCGACCAGATCATCATCATCACCGGACGCGGTAAGCAGGCCATCGAAGATCACTTCGACGTCAGCTATGAATTGGAAAAGATGCTCGAGGAGCGAAAAAAAACCGACCTGCTCAAAATCGTGCGCTCGATTTCTGACATGATCCACGTCGCCTACGTCCGCCAAAAGGAAGCGCTCGGACTCGGCCACGCCGTGCTGATGGCACGCGAACTCGTCGGCCAGGAACCATTCGCGGTTTTGCTCGCCGACGACGTCATCGACAATCCTGTGCCTGCTCTCAAGCAGATGGCCGACGTTTTTCACGAGAAGCAGTGCTCGGTGATCGCGGCCCAGGTCGTGGAGGGCAAAGCAATCTCTGCCTATGGTGTTTTCGACACAAAGCTAGCGGATGGCTTTAACGGACGTCTCTTCGAAATCAGAAATATGGTCGAAAAACCAAGGTTCGAGGAAGCGCCCTCGAATCTCGCCGTCATCGGCCGCTACATCCTCACTCCAGCGATCTTCGAATGCCTCGCCCAGACGCCCAGCGGCGCCGGAGGCGAACTCCAACTCACCGACGGCATGCGCCTCCTGCTGAAAAAAGAAAAGATGTACGCCTACGTCTACGAAGGCCGCCGCTACGACACCGGTGACAAACTCGGCTTCCTGAAAGCGACCGTCGAATTCGCCCTCAAGCGCAACGACCTCGGCGGCGACTTCCGCGAGTATCTGAAGGGTCTTAAGCTCTAGCCTCGCAGAATGAAAAGCCTTGTCATCCTGGGCCAAGGCGAACGATCTCTCCATTCGCCGGCAGTAGATTCGCCAGCCACGATTCGACTGTGAGGTTCTCCGGGTTGCCCACTTCTGGCCGGTGTTGCCGAAACCCAGGGATGTGGCGGGGAGGATCACCAACTTTTGCTCTCTTTCAATTTCCTCGACTTCTCCTCTACTCCCCGCGCCAACTTTTCTTTGTGCGCATGCAGCTTCTTCGCGACTGACTGATCCGCAAGCCCAATCATCTGCGCCGCCAGAATTCCCGCATTCGTTGCGCCCGGCTTCCCAATCGCGACCGTCGCCACGGGAATCCCGGCCGGCATCTGTACCGTCGAGAGCAGAGAATCCATTCCATTCAACGACGTCGACGGAATCGGCACGCCGATCACGGGCAAAGTCGTATGCGCCGCAATCACACCCGCCAGATGCGCCGCTCCGCCCGCGCCAGCGATAATCACGCGAATGCCGCGCTCCGCCGCCTTGCGCGCGAACTCCGCCGTCCGATCCGGCGATCGATGCGCCGACGTCACATCCATCTCATACCCGAGTCCGAACTCATCCAGCGCCTTGCCCGCCTCGCGCATGATCTCCAGGTCCGAATCACTCCCCATCACAATCGAAACCAGCGTTTTGCTCATCATCACCTCGTCACCGAATTTTACGGATCTCTGTCCCTGGTAGGTACTGCAATCAGACCAGCGCGCGCCCGCGACTCGGGACTCGGGACTCGCAACTACTCACTTCTTCATCGCCCTTGCCGCAATGTCCTTCCGATAATGTGCGCCTTCAAACGAAATCTTTCCGCACGCCTGGTAGGCGCGTGCCACAGCGGTTTCCAAAGAGCCAGCCCGCGCCGTCACTCCCAGCACGCGCCCGCCCGCGGTGTAATACACGCCATCGCGCTTCGCTGTTCCGGCGTGAAACACCTTCACGCCCTCGACCGCGCCCGCATCCTCGAGTCCATCAATCCGCTTGCCCACCGCATAGGTTCCCGGGTACCCCCCCGACGCCATCACCACGCACACCGCAGCATCCACCGACCACTTGAAATCGCCCTCGCTCACGCGTCCTTCAATCGATGCCTCGATCGCCTCCACCAAGTCGCTCTCGAGGCGCATCAGGATGGGCTGCGTCTCCGGATCGCCAAATCTGCAATTGAACTCCAGCACCATCGGCCCGCGCACCGTCATCATCAATCCGCAATACAGCATGCCTTTGAACTCCGTCCCCTCCGCCTTCATCCCCGCGACCACCGGCTGCGCGATGTGATGCACAAGCCAGCCGCGCATCTGATCATCGATGATGTCGGGCGTGGAGTACGCTCCCATCCCGCCCGTGTTCGGGCCCGTGTCTCCGTCGCCCACGCGTTTATGATCCTGCGCCGCAACGAGTGGGACGACGCGTTCGCCATCGCTGAAAACCAGGAACGAAAGCTCATCACCCTTCAAACATTCCTCCAGCACCACCCGCGCGCCGGCTTCGCCCAACATTTTTCCGCTCAACATTTCCGCCGCCACGCCGGCCGCTTCTTCTTTACTCTTTGCGATGACCACGCCTTTGCCCGCCGCGAGCCCGTCGGCCTTCACGACAACCGGAGGGTGAAAATGCCCGAGCGCCGTGCGTACCTGCTCGATCGAATCGCAAATCGCAAACGGCGCCGTCGGAATTCGATGCCGCTGCAGGAATTCCTTCGCGAAACTCTTGCTCGACTCCAACTGCGCCGCTGCTTGCGTCGGACCGAAGATGGGCCATCCCCGGCGCGTGAACTCATCGACCACGCCCAGCGTCAGCGGCAGCTCCGGACCAACAACGGTCAGATCCGGCCTGAGCCTTGCCGCCAGCGCAGTCATGGAATCGATACTCTTGAGATCAACCGCTAGGCACTGCGCATCCTCGCCAATTCCGCCATTCCCCGGGGCGCAAAAAAGCTGTGTGATGCGCGGCGATCGCCGCAGCTTCCACACCAGCGCATGCTCGCGCCCGCCTCCACCAAGAACCAGGACTTTCATAGGAGAGAAATTAGGTTAGGGGAGAGACACAAAGGTGTCAAACTTCGTTCCGGAGCGTGACGGCTAGGCTCGTCACTGCCCGCCGCGACCCTGCTTTGAGGGGGGAAGTCAAAGCAGATGGGAAAGCGGTTGGGTTTCGACGCTCTAGCGGCCACGCTCGCCTCATCCAAATCGGTCAGCCCCAGCCCATGAATCACCGGACGATGAAACAAGCAGCACATCGCGATCTCATTGAGGTGCGGCTTATCCCCGCGATAGAACACAAATGTGCACAATCGTGCCGACCGACTGGCGCCGAACGTAATATCCCCGCCGCAGTAATATTTGCCCAAGGTCTTTGGAGCGATGAATGACTCGCCGGGTGTGGCGACCCGGGTGGCGGCGCTACACACACTTGCATCCTGCAAAACCCATGCTTCGGTGATCCGCGCCGCCGACAGTCCAAAAAACGGGCGCTCCCCGAGAAGCGAGGGAAAAGTAGGACCGGGTAAGGTCCAACGTTCAGCCAGCAAACCAAACTCGAGTCGATTAGGCTGAGCGTGCGTGATGAGCAGAAACGCAACTGACGCGAACGTTGCTATAAACGGCAACCATAGGCCGGCCAACTCAACCCGCACCGCGACTTGGTCGTGCTGGACCACCAAGACGCGGTCCGGATCAGGAACGCGAGCCGTTGTCTGCCGCTAGAAAACCTCTTCGTTCGGGCGTGAGAGAAGTCGGAGATCATGGCCGCCGCCGTTGCAATAGCAGTGTTTCGGACAGCTGTGATGGGTCGGCATGGCACGAGAACAAGGCAATGGCCTCGAGGATTCCAGCAAGATTTGCCACGCCTCATCGCGGAGGTTTTGGGGCATTCGGAGAGGATCCGCAAGCGTCGGCAGGCTGAATCGGCGTCACAGCCGTCGGCCGCACTGATCTGTTCCGAGAAGCTCTCCGGCCGAAGCGTTTACTGAACTGTTCAACAACCAAACGTCCA
>JASHRE010000450.1 GCA_030037515.1 Candidatus Sulfotelmatobacter sp. | reverse complement strand
GGTCGGCATTCCATTCCCCGGTGCACAGGAATACGAGGGTTTCACCGGACAGAGCATTAGCAACAATGCCAGCTATATCGGCACGAACGCCAGCCTTCAGGTTTTCATCGACAACACTTTCAACTACGAGGACAGCCTCACTTGGCAGCGAGGCCGTCACATGTTCACCATGGGAGGCCAGGCGACCCGGTATCGGCAGAACTTTACGAACGCCAGCAACGTGGGATTTCTGGGCCAGTTTCAATACACGGGGACTTACACATCGAACGGAAACGTAACCAACGGACCGGGATATGGCCCGGCGGATTTCGTCCTTGGCCGCATCTTCAACACTCAGCTTGCCGACCCACTGGGCAATGTGGGGAACCGACAATGGCGTGTCGCCGGCTTTTTTCAGGATGATTACAAAGTGCGGCCACGCCTCACGCTCAACCTTGGCATTCGCTATGAATTCGACCAACCCTGGTATGAACAGAACAACAAGACGGCCAATATTGTGTTCGTGAACGGGGTTGCGACGGTGGAGTACGCGGGGTCGGTTCCCGCTGGGGCAGTTCCGGGATCGATTGTGTGCCCGACGCATTCCTGTTACAACGCGAACTTCGACCAGATTATGCCGCGCGTGGGATTCGCCTACCA
Organism: Candidatus Sulfotelmatobacter sp.; assembly: GCA_030037515.1. Taxonomy (GTDB): domain Bacteria; phylum Acidobacteriota; class Terriglobia; order Terriglobales; family Acidobacteriaceae; genus Sulfotelmatobacter. Next base: position 6,838 of record JASHRE010000450.1, on the reverse strand, counting down.
GGCTGCAAATCGTCTCGTTGTTCGAGGAGGGTATGGAGCGACCAGCTTTTTCGAGGGCTACTCATTCAACCAACGCCTCACCTCCAGTCCGCCCTTTACACAGGCGATCAATGAAAACGCCGCCGCCCCAACCCTGACCACCGGGGGCACGCCTTTCAGCGTCGCCGATGCTTTTAGTCAACCGTTTGGTCAAGATCCAAGTTACCCCAACCTTTACTCCGTGTGGCCGCAGAACGTTCAGCCGGCTTACATTCATCAGTTCACACTGGTCACCGAATACGCGTTGACGAATGAGCTGTCTCTCGGCGTTGGATATCACGGCCAGGACGGCCACCATCTGGCTGACTATCGCAATGGCAATCAACTGACCGCTCAGCAGGCGCAGGACCTCAATGGCAACTGCGCAGCTGCAGTGATTCCCGCGGTTGACCAAACGCCGTATTACAACCTGGTGGGAGAATGCGGAGCCATCCTGGTCACCGAATCCCAGGCCAGGATGACTTACAATTCCGGTCAGCTCACCTTACGCCAGCGCACTCATCATGGCCTGGAATACACGCTGAACTACACCTACGCAAAGTCGTTGACCGATTCCTCGGGTAACTATGCCGTAGGCGCGCAAAACAACAACAGCTGGAATGGACTGTCCGTTCAAAACGGTTACGACCTCAATGCCGATTACGGACCGTCGGCCATGGACGTCCGCCACGGCTTCAATTTTGTGGGCGTCTACGATCTGCCTTTCGGTCGCGGCCGAGCCTTCGGCAATGACGTAAACCGATTCACGGATGCTGCGCTGGGAGGCTGGAGGTTCGCCACTACTGCTCTCCTGTATACTGGGTTCCCCGTGACCATTTTCGGCCCCGACGAAAGCAACACGAATAACGCCGGATGGGGCTTCAGTCGCGCGAATCAGTACCGCCCGATGATCATTCGAAATCGCTCGCTCCAGAACTGGTGGGGCACCGACCCGTCGGCGACCCCGTGTCTCCAGGCTGGGGTGGACAATGGAGTCTGCGCTTACGGCGTGGCCGCTCCGAACACTTTCGGTACGGCGAGTAATAGCACCGAGCGCGCCCCAGGTTATCGTCAAGTCGACATGTCCTTGTTCAAGGATTTTCACCTATGGAAGGAACAGCACGTGCTCGGCTTCCGGGCTGATTTTTTCAATATCTTCAACCTTGCCAGCTACTCAAACCCGGATAATGGAATAACTGACAGCAGCTTTGGTCTGATCAGCAGTGTCCGTTCGCCGGCACGGCAGATACAGCTCAGTTTGCACTATAGCTTCTGATTTCGAGTTGTCGTGGAGCTGGCGGGGAAGTGCCTCCGGCTAACTCCTGGTAGTCGCAGGCGCTGCCTGTGGCTTCTTGTGTTTCGACCTCCATCATGTCCGAACCCGTTCTCATAGAAATCTGCGTAGATTCAGTAGCGTCGGCGATCGCTGCCGAACGAGGCGGCGCTGCCCGCGTCGAGTTATGCAGTGCGCTGGCCGAAGGAGGGGTCACTCCCAGCGCGGGGATGATCGAGGCCGTTCGCAGCAAGATCTCGATTGGACTTCAGGTGATCATTCGCCCGCGTCCGGGAGATTTCTGCTATGAGCCGGAAGAGTTCGAGATTATGGGAAAAGACATCGTGGACGCGAAAAGCCGGGGTGCCGACGGCGTGGTGCTGGGCATTCTCGATCCAAATGGGAACGTGGACGTCCGCCGCACGCGGGAATTGGTCGTGTTGGCGCACCCCATGAAGGTCACGTTTCATCGCGCATTCGACATGACTGGGGACTTGTTTCGCGCCCTCGACGACGTTTGCACGATCGGCGCGGACCGCGTGCTTACCTCGGGTGGAGAGCAGAATTGTCTGCGCGGCGCCGAGACCATCACTCGGCTTGTCGAAGCTGCCGGTGGCCGCATCACCGTCATGGCAGGCAGGGGAATCGACGAGTCCAATGCCGCTTCGGTGATCGAACGTACTGGGGTTACAGAGATCCACGTGGGGATGAGCACGCACGTGGCCAGTCCCATGGTCTATCGCAATGCGAGAGTGGCCATGGGGAAGGCCGAGGGAGGTGAGTATCAGCGGACCCAGGTGCTGGAGGAAAACGTTCGAAAGTTGCAACGCGCCGTATGCCTGGTGAAGACCGGATAGGGCGATGGGTGGGCGGGATGACAAGAAAGTGATTGTGTCCGGAATTGGAAATTTTCCTAACCTCGCGATCAATCGCAGGAGGATTTTCTGGTCGACGTCTCCATTGCAGAAGGCAAGCTCACGCTCAACGTTCGAGGCGCCGACCGGCTGTGGGCGTTCAAGAGCAGCCTTGAGATCCCGCTCGTACACATTACTGGTGTCCGAGCCGACCCCGAGACGGCGCGCGGCTGGTATCACGGCATCCGCATGCCAGGAACCAGCGTGCCCGGAGTCATTAAAGCGGGAACGTTCTATTGGGATGGCAAGCGGGTTTTCTGGGACGTGCATCATCCGGAGAAGACCATCGTGATTGATTTGCACGACGAGCGCTATAACCAGTTGATCGTAGAAGTTGAGGATCCGCAAGCCGCAGTCGGTCTGATTCAGAGTGCGCTGTGAACCGTAGGTGCGAGCCGGCTCCGCTGCTGAGCACTTACTGATTGGCCACCAGTTTTCCCCGCAAAACCGTGATCGAAGCCTTCGGCAGAGTGAATGCCGTCAGCCTGTCGGCTTGAACCGTCGTCGCCACCGGAGGATGATCCGGATCCGCGTGGCTGTTTGGGCCGTCATTGACCCACGCGTACTGCTCGCTGCCGAAGCTCACGAACCTTGTCGCGCCTGAAAAAGAGCTTTCTTTCTTGCTCCCCGCATCTTCAAACACGACCTGCACCGAATGGGGGGTGTTCTCGTCCCGATTGACGAGCATGAGTGACCAGTCTCCGTCTGGACGCCGTACCGCATAGGATGTGACCAGCACGTTTCCCTCACTATCCGTGACATCACTCTGCGCCGGATACATATAGTGCACCCCGGAACGATGCTGCACCCACTCCTGATTGATCATGTGCGCCGCATAATAAGGCGAAGTATAGCCGCGTATGTTGTAATGCTCGTCGGCGACAAAATTCGACCAGGAAGCCCATCCCAGGCAGGTTTTGTGCATGTCCTGCGGCTGGATGGGCGAGTGATAGAACGCCGCACCGCCTCCTTCGAAAAACGAGCCGACGTTATCGGCGAGCCACAGCGCCGCAAAGATTGTCGTCATGGGCCCTGTGAGCTCGAATGAAAGATGATTTTCGGTGACCATGAGGGGCACATCTTTGGGCACACCATCGTCTCGCCACACCTGCAAAATGTGTTTCATCAGGTGAGGTTCGGAATACAGAGTCTTCCAAGTGATGTTGCACGGCTCGAATGGATAGTGCTCGAACGAAACAAAAGCCAAATCCCCGAGCCGGCCATGAGCTTTCAGGTAATCGACAAAGCGGCCCATCCAGGATGCTCGCCCCTGAGCATCCGGCCAGAGGCGAATATCCTCGTTGACGCCTTCAAAGATGGGACCGCCCAGCTTCAGTTCTGGGTCAACTTGGTGGATGGCAGCGGCCCATTGCATGTAGAGCGCACCGTAATCCTCGGGCATGGCGTGTTTGCCATCCGGTTCTTCACCCATTTCCACATAGCTGATCTGATATCCGCGCTTTTCGATGTAGGCGATCTGTGCGGCGGCGTCGTCGGGGGTTCCGTAAAGAAGGGTGACCGGCACCATGGCGGGCAAATTGTTTGTGATGCCGCTCGAGAAGAACAGATCGAAACCGGTGTGCTGATAGCCGCCGCCGTCGTTGACATCTTGGGCCGAATGCCAGGGATCGATTGACGAAACACAGTAAGTCGTCAACGGCTCGGAAGGATTCTTCGTGACTTGGCTGAAGGTGCCGTGGGCGTCTGTCGTTCCCGCTTCGATCTGTTGAATGGCATACCCCACACAGTTGCGCACGTCGCCCGATCCTTGTTCATCGCAGGTGTTGGAGGATTCCGTCATCTGGATCCGCAGATAACGCGTGGCAACCGGAGCCTCACTCAACTTGAGAGTGACGGCGCCGCCTTGAGATTTTTTCACCATGCCGGATGGAAACGCCTTCCATGCACCATCGGGCCCACGATCAAAATCCAGAGCTCGTGTTCCCACCCAGTATTCCACCTGGTATTTCGTCGCGTAGGGGCTGGCCCAGGCAATCCGGACCGCGTTCACCGGCTTTTCCGATTGCAAGTCGATCACGACCCATTGCGGATGCAGGGTGTCGCTCTCGCCCGTGAATTTGCTGGTGAGGTATGGATTGCTCTTCCAGTAGGTTAAGTCCGGCCCGGCCAGAGGACGATCACCGCTCGTGGCAAAACCGCGATGCGGCAGGGCATAGGAGAGAATGTAGCGGATCGGTTGTTTCAGCTCCGTGCTTCCGGTGAAATATCCGCTCTGGTGCGCCGGATCGCTCCAGGTGCCACTCGGGTTCCAGTGCCAGGCTGCCATGCGCAGCTCGGAATTGTTGCGGTACGTGATCGGGCCCCAACCGGCGGAAAGCGATTCCTGCAGAATGTGCGGTGAAAATACCTGATTGATGTCGACGCGCGACAAGACATCGAGGGAACTGCCGAGCGCACGGTCGGGATCGAACGAGTTGATTTCGTGACCGGGCGTGATGTCGACGTGAATCGTGCCGCTTGCAGCCGCCTGTGCGCGCGCAGACTCGGGAACGATCAGCAATGTGATGACGGTGAGGACGGTCAGCGTGACTGCTGCCGTGGATCGGCGGAAATTCGGCTTATGAAAAATGGAGGGAATGTGAGTGATCATCGACCTTGGGAAAATCCGACGCTGGAGTGATACACCAAGAGTCGATCGCTTGTCTAATCTGGAACGGCCCCAATTTCATGCCACCGAAGCCCGTCGTCCTGTTCTCCGCTTTAGTCCCGGAGCGTCGTGACCAGCCCGCCCGATTCATTAAGCACCTGCAATCGAGTCTTCATCCCTGATATTCCGCGTGTCTTCGACCGCGCCCAGATTGCCCCGGATTTTCCGCTGCAAAATCATTCTCTCGCTGGCCACCCCCGCGGCTTGGAGGCGGCGCCTCACTTGTTCAGATCGACCACTGCAACTTTATCGACTCCGCTGCACGCCAAGTAAAGGCGACCGCTGGAAGTCGCAACCATGTTGCGCACCACACCACCGCCCGAAGGAATTGTTTCGGTGCTGAAGCTTTCCGACTTGGGATCGAAGCGAACCAGCGTGTTGGGCTGCACGCCGGACTCGCTATACCAAACTTCGCCGTTTGTGCCGATCGCAATGCCGTAGGGGTGGGAGTTCGGTCCGCCCGGGGAGGGAAATTCCTTGAGCAGCCGCCCGCTGGCAGGATCGAAGCGCGCGAGATACCCGCGGGCATAATCGGTGTAATAAATCGTGCCATGCGCCGCAAGCGCGATTGTTCTGGGCCGTGCTCCGGCGGCCGGCAGAGTGTATTCGCGGATGGTCATGGTTTTGGGGTCGATGCTGCCGAGCTTGGTCGGCAGATTCGCCGACTACAACAACTCTGCCAAGGAATTGGGCAGGGCTGCCCCCAGATCCTTACGTGTGACGGACGCTTGCGCCTGTTTGAGCAACTCGTTGATTTCGCGGTCCAGGATATGGAGTTGCTCCTCTCGAATGGCAGTAAACCGGAACGGCTGCAGATATCCCGTCATGCCGCGCATAGGAAACAGCAGCTCGGCACGAGCGTGCACGATGCCCGCTCCGATGGGAACCGTCAGGCTGACCGACAAGCGCTCCTCAACATAGATCGCAAGATCCAGCAGGCCACCGGTCAACGAGATCCGCCGCAGCTTGGCGGGAATTTGCCGGCGGTTTTCCAGCTGAAGGGTGGCAAATGTGCATTCCGGCAGGCTGACGCGGGGAGCGCGGCGAGGGGTTTGACGTGACGCCGGCCGGATCATCGGTAATTCCAACCCGGCGATTTCTCTTCCGCATTCGCCGCGGCGGCCACGCTGGGCAACGGTGCCAGCCGCCCGGTCTGGCGCATTCCATCCCAGTCATATTCGTACGCGGTGCCGCAGCGCAGGCAGATCTGATAATGACGGCCAAACGCATCGATTCGCGGCCAAGTGAAGCGATGCGAACATGTTTGTTGAAGAAGACGTTGCAACAATTTCATAACTTCTCCGCATGATTCCTGATCTTCCATTGATCGAGCCAACGGTAAAAAAAAGGCCTGTCGCGCCTGGCAAGAAGGGCGTTGAGAGAAGATAAGAGAACGTTAGGCGGTTGCGATTTGGATAAAAACTGGTCAACGGATTGGAGCTTCTTTTTCGGCAGCGGACCGAACGAAGAGAGCAGCATGATGGGAACGTGAGCTTTCAGGCGTTTCATCTTAGCTGCGACCAGCGCGCCGTCGGTGCCGGGCATCTGGTAATCGACCATCACTGCATCAATGGCGTTGGAGAGAAACAGCCGGAGTCCGTCATCGGCGCTGGTGGCTTGAAGCACTTCATAGCCGCTATTTTCAAGGAGCATCTTGCGCCCAAGGAGTCCGTTCCAATGGTCATCGATGCAAAGGATTGTCGCTTTGGTCCGCCGCTTCAACTGAAATTCCCATTCGGCCAGAGAGGTTGCTGGTAAGCGACAGGATTCGACGCAGAATCATGTCACCGACTACGATGACGAGGGGCAAACTGATTGAACTACGATGTAACCCTCGGCACAAATTACGAAGGGGCACTCGGGCGACAGTTACCTCGATTTGTCGGGAAAACACGATGTCAGTCTGAGCAACGTTCAGCGCGGGTTGCGCTGCATTGGCAAGGAGGCGGTTCGAAGCCGAATCGC
>JASHRE010000449.1 GCA_030037515.1 Candidatus Sulfotelmatobacter sp. | reverse complement strand
GAAGGCCTGGGAAAGCGCAAGATCGGGGCACGGCTTCCTGACGCTCTATCTCATCGAGGCGCTTCAGGGCCCCGCGGAAATCCGGCAGGGTGACCTGCTGCGTCTCCTCGATTATGTGAGCCGCCGATGCCCGCGAGCCAGATCAGGCATGAGCAGCACCCCGCAGCGCGCGGAACATTCGACGGCGAGTACACCTGGCCTGTCATGACGCCCGGTGCAACGTATCTGGCGGCATTTCCTGAATACGGCGACCCTGTCGCCACGGCGGACATCGCCAGCCTGGCTGCTTTCGGATTTCCGGGAGAGGTGCTTGCTGCATGGGCTGGAGATATTCCGAACCTCAATCAGCTGCAGCTGCAGGCGATCAACGAGTACGGCGTTCTTCGTGGCGATCGTATCGTAGCCTCTGCGCCGACATCCTCGGGCAAGACCATGATTGGCGAGCTCGCGGCGATCAAAGGTGCGCTTAACGGGCGCAGGACATTGTTTTTATTACCGCTAAAAGCGCTTGTGAACGATAAGCTTCTTCAGTTTCAGCGTGTCTACGGTCCGTTCGGGATTCGCACGGTTGAGGCTAGGGAGAAACGGATGACGTGACGCCGTTGCTGCTCGGACAGTTCGACATTGCACTGCTCACCTATGAGAAGTTCACGGCCCTTGCGCTGACGCGTCCGCACATCATCGAGCAGGTGGGCACAATCGTCATCGGCGAGGTTCAAATGATCGCGGACGAAAGCCGCGGAGCGAACCTCGAGTTCATCATGACTCTCCTGCGCATGCGCCGGCGCGAAGGGATTGAGCCGCAAATCATTGCGCTGTCCGCGGGCGGACTGCGAGCGGTCGATCCCGGGGAAATGGAATTCGGTGCTTTCCACTCGCACGGGATTGATATGTTTGAAAGCAATGATGATGACCCGGCGAGATGGCAAGGTGCCGTCCTGCTCAGTTGCTCTGGCTGTCACGAGTTTACCGGGATTCACTCGCTCCTCAGCTACTCTCGGGCGCGGTTTGGCGCGGAAGAGGGCTCCCCACCTAAGCTGGTCGCGTCAAATCCGGCGCAGGAGATCGCCGTCGAAATTCAGTGGATACGGCAACACCACAAACTTGCAGTCACCACTCCATAGGCTTATTCGCGGCCAAAATCTCTCTCGTAGCAGATGGTCACCGCGTTCGGAGTGGTATGTTCACTGATGAATTCAGGAATAGGAGGACGCATGAGCACCGCTGTCCGCCAAACCTACTTCGTTGGAGTTGCTCGCTTCGTCGCCTTTGCCGCGTTGTTCGCTCTGCCCGTCTGCTCCATCTCGCAGGATAAGCAAAACGCCGCCAAAACCGGGAAGGACGAGGAAGAGATCAAGCAGTTGATCTCAATGTACGCGAAGACGGCTGATGAAGCCGACCCGACTTTGGCGTCACGCATCTGGTGCGACTCGTCAGAAGACTCACTTATCAACCCTGTGGGGCGCTGGCATGGTGTGCAAGAAATCAAGGGTTTTTACAGCCATGAGATGGGTGATACGTATTCCTCACGGAGTCTGAACATAAGCGACATTTCCGTTCAGGTCTACTCGGAAGCGGCTTGGGCGGAATTCAGCTGGAATTTCTCTGCCACGCGAAGAAAAGATGGATCGTCAATTTCATTTCGTGGCATGGAGACCCAGATCTATGAGAAGAACCGCGATAGTTGGTGCTTGGTTCATGTTCATTACTCCGCGCTCCCCCCTGAAAAAACGGCTGGAGCAAAATGAGCAATCAGCGGCAGTGTGTGAGGTTCACTAGAAGTGGGTCTGGCGAAAAACATCCCGAAGGATTTAGCCGAACTGTTTCAAGTGATGGTCACCGAATTCCCAGCGATACTCCGTGGGAATCTCGTTGGAATCTACGTGTGGGGTTCGCTGACCTACAATGCGTTCGATAAGACGTGCAGTGATGTTGATGTTGTCGCCGTCACAGCCCGCGATCTCGATGAGCGTGAGTTCTCTGAACTAGATGTGTGGTTCAAGAAAAAGGATGAGAACCCTTGGGTCAAACGCATTGACATGCGCTGCGTAATCGACGGGGAATTTCTCGACAAGACATCCCGATGTTGCGGGTTCTACCACTACACGGGAAAACTTGTCCGGCATGGATCGGATGGGAACCCGATTATCTGGATCAACATTGCCCAGTCCGGCGTCACTTTGTGGGGCAGGGATGCGAAGCTCATCGCACCGCACGTGTCCGGGTCAGTGCCTCAACGACGCTCTCATGTTGGAATTGAACTACCTCAAGGAAGACCTGCGCTCCCAATAGCGGCGAGCGATCTGAAAAGACGTTTGTCCATAACGCCTACGCGGTGCTCACTGCCTGTCGCATCCTTTACACAGCCCATCGGAGGACGATGGTTTCCAAAGATGAAGCCTGTCGGTGGACAATGGGCAAGGTACCATCCGTATGGCGCACGGTGATTCGTGCAGCTAGAGAGAATCGGCTGAGGAATTCCGGCACGACGACGCCTGAGTCGGAACGCGATGCTATGCGTTTCCTGAGCTTCGTTGCGGATCAGGTCGAGCGCATCTTGGCTAATCCAGTAAGACCATAAGGCTCTGGATCACTTTTCTGTTGGGTTAGGCACCGCGCCCCGGTCGGTCTATCAGGTGCCACAGGAGGCTACCTGGGACATCACCGTGGCACGTCGCGGTTTCCGGTAGACGGCGGAATGCTG
>JASHRE010000448.1 GCA_030037515.1 Candidatus Sulfotelmatobacter sp. | reverse complement strand
AAACAGGACTTCATCTTCAGTCAGCGCGGTCAGTGGAGCAGGGGAGGCGGCAGCTTCGAGCGTTTCGGGCATGGGAGAACCTTCGGGAACAGATTTCGGCAGACTTTAGATTCTAGCACCGCAAGCTGTCATTGCTGAGCGGAGGTGGCCATCGGCGAAGCGGTTGGCGCCGCGGTCGAACGATCCCGGCCAATACGCAATCGTTGGGATGGGAATCACTCGGGCTGGCCGGAATGCGTTTGTTCATTGACGGCACCGCGAACAAGAACAGAAGCGGGTGCTTGCCAAAGCCTCCGCCCGACCGAGGATGACAAAGGAAAATTGGAGATCTAGCGTTTGTGGACCAGCTTCAGCACATCCGCTTGCAGGATCCGTTTGATCTGGCTCTGCGCGTGAACCGACCACGGGCCCGCCGTGTCAAGCTTGACATAGGCCTGCCAGTGTTTGAGCGCCTTGCGCGGTTCGCGGATTTTCTCATACGCCAGCGCCAGATTGTAATGCGCGTCAGCATAGGTGGGAGCCAGTTGCAACGCAGTTTTGTAGGTCTGAATCGCTTCGTACACGCGTCCGGTCTCGTCCAGCACATTTCCCAGATCGAAATACGCCAGTGCGTAGCGTGGATCGGCCTCAATGGCTCGCCGATAGTGGTGTTCGGCAAGCGCGAATTCCTGCCGGTTGTAGTATAGGGTTCCGAGATTGATATGCGCAGCCGCGTGCGCAGGATCGAGATCGAGCACCTTGTGATATGCGGCAATCGCTTCGGCGTGGGTGGCGGGATTTTCTTCCAGTGCTATGCCCCGCGCAAACCACGATCCCGCTTCGTTTTCGCGCGGGCTCGGTTCCGACCGCGGCACCGGCGTGCTGGTCACCACTTTCTCATGCTCGGAAAAATCCATGAGAAACTGTCCGGCGATGGGCTCGACCAGCTTCCCATCGTGACGAAACGCGACGCGATGCTTCTTCGTCGACCACGCTCCGGCTTCGAGTAGAGGCTTCTCGATCCCGGTTGCCTGCTTGCGCATGGCATCGAGCGACTCGCGAATCACAGTCGGACGCACACTCATGGCGCAAAGGTCGCGAACCTTTTTGATTTCCAGCAAGTCGGAAAACGAGTAGCTCTCGGCCGAAGACAACAGGCCGAGCCGCTCCCAGTTGGCCAACTGGCGCGGAGTCACATGTAGAATTCGCAGTAGATCTGCTCGACTGTACACGGCTGAAACCAGGATCCACAGACGCGGAAGCGGCCGTTGCTCATTATCTTCGCCTTACGCCGTCAAACGCAAGAGTCAATGCTTGTGGAAGCTTGTGGAGAACCCGGTTAATTCATAGTACCAGCGAGGGTTCCCCGCGGGAACCCGGAGCTAGCTGGCCCAGGGATTGACAACTTTTGCAGAAATATCGGCGAAATGGGCGGTGTTGCGAGTGGCCAACGTGGCATTTTGGACCAAAACAATCCCCGCGATCATCGTGTCCCGCATCTGGCCGAGCGAGCCTTTCCTCTGGCGGTCTGCCGCAAGGCTCGCTGCCTGTCGGGCTGCTTCTTCGCCGAAAATCGCGACTCGATGGTGAATCTCGTCGAGCAGCCGCCTCAATTCCTCCCATAGATAGAGCGGACCTTCTGAGTCCCTCCGGCATCGCCGCAAGGCCAGCCCGAATCTCGAAGACCGTGATCGCCGTGGTCCAGATTGAGTACTCCGGCTGCCGATCGAGCCATTGGGACACTGTTGGGTCCGGAATATTCCGCAGGAGAGCCGAGACCAAACGCCCCCGGGGGAAGGTGCCGCTGCTTCGCGCCGGGATCGAAACAGGCAAACGCGCGCGCGTCCAGATCAAGGCTGACGTGCTGGCTCTCTCCCGGCTCGAGGGTGACCTTGGCGAAACCCTTCAACTCCTTCGCCGGACGCACGAGTCCGACATCATGACGCCGTCAACCCTGTGGCGAAGGGGAAAAGAAAACCGCCGCGGATTACATCGAAGCGCGATACGAAATGGAGGGATTAGACGCGCTAGTTCCTGGCAGCCGTGTCGACCAGCTGCTCGATCGGCCCATCCACCATAAGCAGCAAGCCGGCGACCGGCTTCTTGGACTGATCGAGGACCGCCTGCTGCCGCGTTCGCCAATCACTCGGCGGGTCTTGAGCTTTATCGATGTAATCGAGCGCCTGCAACCCGGCGGCTGCGAGCGCCGACAAGTTCTCGGAGATGGGCTCATCTTCCTGCAACAAAAATGATTGCGCCAGCACCGGATGCAGATTGCGATCGTTGTCTCGCCAGGTCGTGAGCCATGAGCGGATCTCGGCTTCCGCATTCTGATCCTTGCCCCCGCTTTGCGCGAAAGCCTGCACCAAAGCCGAAAACTCCCGAGCCGTGTCGCTCTCCGGATAGATCGCGTCGATCATCCGATTCAGCGGCGCGTGAAAATCGATCGGCCCCTTGGACTCGTCCCAGCGGTGGTAATCTTTGACGGGCTCAACTACGTCGGCCAGCACGCGCAGCGCAGAAATGTCGCTCCGTCCCGCCATGCGTTCGAGCATCTCCCGCCGGGCCGAAAGATGGGTCAGGCCAAGCCACTGGAGATCCATACTGACGGCGTTCAGGCGGGCATACATCGAAACTCGATCCGTCACGGTCTGGGGGGACCACAGCCGTTCCGCGATGACCGCGTTGCGCGGCCATATGTGCGAATCGACGTTTTCCGGAGTGACCCACTCCGCCCACTGACACGATTCGCCCCCTAGAATGCGCCGCTGCTCCTCCGGGCTCAAAGTCGCGGCCGCATCGGCCATCGGATCGACCGCATAATGCTGCGACGCAGGCCACATCAGGTCAAGATAATATCCGTAAGAAAGTAAGCCCCGGTAGCCGAGTTTTGCAGCCTGCGCCAAAGAAGCCTGACCGCGCCACGATTGCACCACGATCGTTTTCGGCAGGTCAGGATGAAGGATTTCATCCCATCCGACCATGGTTTTATGATTCTTGGCGAGAATTTTTTCGATCCGGCGATTGAAATAGGCTTGCAAATCCCGATTGTTTTTCAGGCCGTGCGCTTTCATGAATTCCTGAATCTTCGGATTCGCGTCCCACTGCTTGCCGTCCACTTCATCACCGCCAATATGAAAATACTCATCGGGAAAAAGCTTCGACATCTCGGCGATGAATTTTTCCAGAAACTTGTACGTCGATTCGCGCGTGGGGTCCATGATCGGATCGCCGGTTTCCAGCGTGTAGGGGCCTGGAGCACTGGCCAGCTCGGGATATCCCACGAACCACGAACGGCTGTGGCCGGGCATATCGAATTCTGGCACCACGCGAACGCCGCGCTCGTGCGCATAGGCGACGATCTCGCGAATCTCATCCTGCGTGTAGTACAGACCATCCGAACCGGCTCCCGTCAGCTTGGGAAATTTCTCGCTCTCGGCGCGAAAGCCTTGATCGTCGGAAAGGTGCCAGTGCAGAACGTTCATCTTTACCGCGGCCATGCCGTCGATGTTGCGCTTCATCACATCCACGGGAATGAAGTGGCGGCTCACGTCCATCATCAGTCCACGCCACAGAAAACGGGGCTGATCTTGGATGGTGACGGCGGGAACCGCGAAGCCGGTGGGAGTCACCTGAACAAGCTGAAGGAACGTCGCGAGTCCGTGCAGAACCCCAAGCGGAGTTGCAGCGCTTAGATGGGCGGACGAATCGGTAATGGTCAGTTCGTAGGATTCGTCCTCGTCAAGCTTCTGCACGGCGGCGCGGCCGCGTTCGGTGACTATGTTTAAGCGCGGAGCCGTACCGGGTTGCGGCCGCAAGGGAATTCCCGTTTTCCGGGATAGCTGTACCCGGAACCGTTCGACGGCCGCTTCGAGCGACGCATCCCGATGTCCGCTGAGTGCAACGGAGAAGCCTTGCGTGATGGCCAGCTGGCCGGCGCCAGTCTGGACGCTGGCGGGCATCGGCATGAGGGGGAGTTGCGGTTGAGATTGAGCAGCGCCGAAGCAAACCAGCAAACACGTAATCATGAATCC
>JASHRE010000447.1 GCA_030037515.1 Candidatus Sulfotelmatobacter sp. | reverse complement strand
GCCCTGGATGATCTCGCGCTGCGTGCGCTTGAGCTCCTGGAACAGGACGCCGGTTTCGAGTTCGAGCTTCTCGATTTCGGCGCGAATCACCCGCGACTGCCGGCGATATTCCTTTTTCTGCTCCTCGCTGCGCGTGGCGTCGGCTTTGCGCTCGAGGTTGGCAGCCTGCCGGTCGAGCGAACGCATGCCGTCGACAGTCTTGTTCACACGCTCGATCAGACGCTTGCGCTCAGCGTTCGTGAATCCGAGATTGCGCACCGCCTGCGAGGTGTAGATGACCGCGCGGGCCAGCTTGCGGCGGGCTCGGCGATGATCCTTGGGCTTTTTGGTTTTCGAAACTTCCTTGTATTTTTCTTCGAGGATGCCGGCCTTTTTGTAGAGCTTGGCCATGTCATCGATTTTGTCGGTGAACTCGTTCAGCCGGTTCTGCAGAATCTCGTCGGTGATCTCTTCTTCGTCGAAGGTGACGACTTCCTTGATGGAGCGTACGTTCTTCTTGAGATCTTCGCCGAGAGTGAGCAGTTCGCGGATGACGATGGGCGAACGCGAAAGCGCCCGCAGCACGCGGATCTGCCCGCGCTCGATGCGCTTGGCGATTTCCACTTCGCCTTCGCGCGTCAGCAGCGGGACGGTTCCCATCTCGCGCAGGTACATGCGGACGGGGTCGTTGGTTTTTTCCAGTGCGCCGGGCGTCAGGTCGAGCTCGACGTCCTCGCCTTCTTCGAGATCTTCGAAACCTTTCTTGTCGAGTCCTTGCGAAGGCAGCTTCGGTCCTTCCAGAACGTCGATGCCTTGCGTACCGATGGTAGTCAGCAGATCGTCGAGGTCTTCGGGACTGTGCACGTCATGCGGTATGAGGTCGTTGACCTGGTCATACGTGAGATATCCCTTCTCTTTTCCTGTATCGATCAGCTTTTTTATATCGTCGAACTTGTCTTCTAGAGCCAATGAGGTTCCTCGAAAAACCAAATTCGCGCACCGCAGGTGCGCTGTCTGTGCATTCCTGAAAGGTGGGAATCTGGGATAATGCGGGATTGTGCAGCTAGCACAAACTTTCAGAGTTTAGCATGAACCTGTGGCCGAGTCTATCGAGTTCCCGCTTTATCCCCGCGCGCCCGCCTTTTAACTTCAATAGTGCTTAATACTTAGATGGCTAGAGATGCTTTTTCGTTTCAAGCTGTTTTTGGGCGGTTCCGCGGGCTTGCGCAAGCGGCGCGGCCACCAGTGCCCGCCCCCCTGCACGACACAAGCCGGCCAGATTCGCCAGCGGACGGACGAGTGCGTCCGCCCCACACAAGCCTAAGCGATTGTTGAAGCGCCGGGATCGCGAAGGGCGCGGCTGACCTGCTCCAACTCAGCCAGCAGGGCCTTCAAACGATCTTTATCGGAGGCCAGGCCGGGGGCCTTCAGCTCGCGCTGGACTTGCTCCTGACGGCGGCGCAGGTGAATGCGGCGCAGGGCGCGGACGGCGGCTCCCAGAATGTCGGCCCCGAGCTCTTCCTCTTCTTTCAGCAGGATCGACGCCAGCAGCCGGCGGTCGCCTTCGTCGGCCGGAATTTCCAGAACGTCGGCGACGTCCTGGCTTGCATTCAATAGCGAGTCGGCCAACGATTCGGTCGCGAGGCCGCGATGGAGGCCTTCGGTTTCGAGAATGTAAAGGGCCTGACGAGCGGGATTGAACTCTTCTTCCGCTCCGTCGCGAAACGATTGATGCTCTTCGGCGTTCTGCATCTGCCGGGACGACGCCAGGGCGCGGATCAGGATCTTCTCGGCATCGGTGACCTGGGCCTCGGCTTGCGATTTGATGGTGGAGGACGACCGCGTCACGGCGACCTGACGAAGCTCCTGCTGGAGAACGGGTGAGCCGATGCCGAGTTTCTGGGCGATTTCCCGCGCCAGTTCGTCTCGGACGATGCGGCTTGGAATCCGCTGAATGTGTGGCAGCAGATACTTGACGGCTTTATCTTTGCCTTCGGCGCTGCGAACCGGGAACTGTGCCCGGGCTCGCTCGATCAGATAATCAAAATACTTCTGCGAATGCTTGAGCGCCTCGGCATAGGCGTCTTTGCCTTTGCGGCGAACGTAGAGGTCGGGATCGAATCCTTCTTCGAGCCCAAGCACCTGAATGTCGAATTCTTCTTCGACCAGCAGTCCCAGCGTGCGTTCGGTCGCTTTCGCTCCCGCGGTATCGGGATCGAAATTCACGACCACGTTCTTGCTGAAACGCCCGAGCAGCTTGGCCTGCAGCTCGGTGAAGGCTGTGCCGGAGCTGGCGATGACGTTGTGAAATCCGGCGGCAAAGAGGGAGATGCAGTCCATCTGGCCTTCCACGAGGATGGCGTAGTTTAGAGCGCGAATGGCTTCTTTGGCGAGGTCGAGATTGAACAGGACTTTGCCCTTCGAGTAGATGGGCGTTTCCGGAGAGTTCAGATATTTCGGGCCGGCTTTTTTGTCGGTGGAGAGAGTGCGTCCGGTGAACGCGATGACTTTACCGGATTCGTTGGCGATGGGGAACACTACTCGATTGCGGAATTTGGAGTACATCGCGGCCGCGTCCCGAGTCCTCAGTCCTGAGCCGCGGGCAGGGTTGGCGTCTGCATCGTCATCCCGAGCGGAGTCAAAATCCCCGCCCACGGTCTCTTTCCACGAGAACAGGCCGCTTTCGCGGAGCAGTTCTTCGCTGAAGTCGCCTTTCAAGCGGTCGCGCAGCAGGAAACCGGAATCGGCGGCGTAGCCGATGCGGAATTTGGCGGTCGTAGCGTCGTCGAGGCCGCGGCTCTTCAAGTATTCACGAGCGCGCGCGCCCTCAGGGCGGCTCAGGCATTCCTGAAAAAATGCGACGGCGCGCTCGTGGATGTCGAGGAGTTGTCCGCGGCGGCGCGCTTCGCGGGCTTCGCTTTCGCTGGAATACGTCGCCTTCGGCATAGGGATGCCGAGTTTCTGTGCGACGAGGCGGACAGCTTCAGGGAAGCTGATGTTTTCGATCTTCTGGACGAAGGCGAAGACGTCGCCCTTTTCGTGGCATCCGAAGCAATAGTAGTACTGGCGCGTGGCGTGGACGGAGAACGACGGTGTTTTCTCGTTGTGGAACGGGCAGAGGCCGGTGAAGTTTTGTGCCCCGGCTTTTCTCAGACGAACGTAGTCGCCGACGACGCGGACGATATCCGCCTGCTGTTTGAGGGTGTATGCGAAATCGCCGGGGTTGGCCATGGTTAGAGCTGTTCTAATCCCTTCCCAGAGGCTAAAGCCGCTTCCACCCGCGCCTCCTGGCGCCGCCTGAAGTACCGATCTTGCACGGAGTGGCTGAAGCTGTGCCCCTTCAAAACCATTTCGCGGGTTGAGCCGCATCGGGCAGAGCGCTTCGCAGGAAATTGTGCGGCAACAGCCGCGTGGATTGAATATAGCTGAATCGAATTGTTGTGGAGAAGCTGTGGGAAACCGAAGTTAGCGGTTGATGGGTATGAAAAAATCCGGATCCAGAATTCGACGTGCGATGATCAGGATGATCAGGGACATGTGTTGCAAAATGTGAGCTGCCCGGTGTAGTGTTCACTATCCGGGCGCACGTGTGGCCCTTACGGTGACACGTGCCCAGTAGCGAGAACAAGCCCAATCGACCGTGGCAGGTCATTGCCGAGGAACTGGCAGGCGAAAGAGACGCCCAGCGAATCCGGGATCTTTCCTTCGAGCTCAACGAAGCCCTCGACGCGCAAGCCATCCCACGCGCCGCCAAAGTGACGCCCTCTGCGGCTCGCAGGATGCCGCCCAAATCGGCAAAGCCGCGCTAGTTTTGGGCGAAACAAAAACCCCCGACTGCGCGGCCAGCCATGCCCGCATTGGCGCGGCAAAACCGACAAGTAATCTCAGCGTCGAGCAGAGTCACTCCGTTGTCACAGAGGACTTGCCGCTATGATCGCGCGCGCCCATCGTTCAAAATCGGGTTCCGCGTGCCGCAGATTGGACGACTCCCGATTAATCCGCAGCTTCGTAAGCCATCAGACGCAGCCTTCCGACGTGGCAGGCCGAAAATAGCGAGTGGAATGGGGCGGAACAGAAAGTAAGGCACGATGGCGCAAAGAAGGCTGTGAACCGCGAGTTCACCCACCGCGTGCCAGGCGCTCATAAGGGCCAGGTGGATGACAATCCGGGCAAGCGCGAAGCCGGCGCGCCAGGGAGCATATACACTCCGGACCTCGGCCAAGTAAGACACCGAATGGAAGGGATGCTGCTTCCCTGAGCGTGGCAAATTGATGGCCGAAGGTTAGGGCGCCCCCACCGCGATGTAGATCCAGGCTGGGAATCGTGACATACAAGGGACGGGTCATGTTCAACGGCAAAGCTTGTCGTCACCGCCGCCAGGGTCGAACGGTTCTTTGACCATCGCGATGCACTGATTGCTCCGGCTTTGGAACGAGGCGCAAAGGGCAGTCTGGACACCCTTCACAATCATCAGCGTCCGTGGGGTACCCACCGGCAAGGCGGGTTTACGGACCCGTTCGGGCATCTGGTTGGTGGCGACAAGTCACCATTGCGTCCGTTTGCCCAGACATTTTGGGCTGAACTGCCGGAATGGAAAGGCCGCCTGTTTCAGGCGATTTCAAGCGGCCCTCGTTGGTTTTTCTTAAGCCTTTTGCGGATTATGGTTTGTAGACGATCTTTAAGAAGGTGCCGGCCAATTCGGCGGGGCCAATTCCCTGACCCACGGTGACGAACAACTCGTTTGTCGCTCCGTTGGCCTTGTCGCCGCCTCCGAAGGCGATCCCCCATAAGTTATTTAGGACGATTGGCTTTCCCTTCTCGTCTTTGATCGTACCCACGAATTTTCCGGTAATTGGGTCAAACCCGTTGATGGTGCCCTTAACGGAGTTGTTTGAGACCAGCAGAGTATTGCTCAGCGGCCCAAAATTGGGAGGCGCCGCGGCGATTCCCCAAGCCTGGTTGAGTGGCAGTCCTTGAATCAGGGTCTTGACGAAGGCGCCGTTTTCCGTGAACAGGTCGATGAAACCTCCGGCACCGACGTTCGGTATGGCATAGGCGACGTAAACCAAGCCGTTGATGTCCTGAATGCCGAACACTGAGAAGTTCGATGGGATCGATGGATCACCGAACGACTTCACCAGGTTGAAGCTACCGTCGAACATGTCGATGTGGTTGTTCGTGTTGTCCGCGGCGTAGAGGAAATTCTCCGAGGCCTTGCTGGTGATGGCCAGGCCTGTGTACATCGCTTTACTCGCCGAGTTATCGACCGCGATGATCGATTGGTTCGCGTTCACACCCGGCGCCCAGGCACTGATAGTGCCATCCAACGTGGCGAAAATGAAAGGTGCGGCCATGCCTTGAACCTGGAAATCGGTGGACGATCCGTTGAAAACGATTCCCGTCGGTGTACCGGGGCCGTTCAGACCGGTCGGCGAGGTTGGCCCGTTTCCGGCGGTTGGAATCAAAACCCGGAGCGGCACTTGCGTTCCGTTTGCCTCATAGAGGGTCGACCAGCCGGTGTCATTATCACTGATCCACCAAGGCGACGTGGCGCTCCGAGCCAATCCCCAGGGGTTGGCCAGCAATGGATCGATGGTCGGGGCTTGGTGGACTTGGTTCGAAACGGTGTTGGTGAGGTGATATTGTGCTTGGGCCAGGGCCGAAACCATGAGAAAAGCTAAGCCGAGGCAAGCGGCGACTACGGTCCTGCGAACCTGCATATCAGTCTCTCCTTAGGGAAGTCAGGAGCAGAGGGAGGTCAAACGATTGGTGGGAGTAACCGGGTGCGGAACCTTTCTCTGACCTGCTAGCCGTGCGATCGTAGGGGAGTCACGACTCGGAAGTGTCAGGGGGGTGTCACCAGTTTGCAAATCTTTCGTCCGATTGGCATGAGCCCACCATGCCCGCAGCATTGAAATGGAACATCGGAGACGATGCAAGCGAAATAACCGGCCGCGGATTTGACCGTTAATGCCTGATAGCATCACCTGAGCGAAGGATTTCGGTGTTTACGCTCATTGATCGAGACACTCCGCTGGGCACCCCCGTTCGGCCTGCGATCACGATGACTCTGCGCCGGCTGCACTCTCAAGAGTGACAAAATCGGCCTTAAATCAGTACAGCAAAATCGAAAGTTGTTTACTGCTATCAGCCGATGGCTCGTACTCATCCTTTCTTCTACAAGAGCAAAAAAGAATAGAGATGGCCTCATTCTTTTGGATTCAATCATCACGGGGAATACCGCAACCAGAGTTCCCGCCACTTCAAAAGACGCCATCGCAGGCCTAATCCGGAACTCGGACCAAACTCAAGACGTACAAACAAAACCGAGGAGAAAGACCAGAGGGAAACAGATCTGTCTACGCTGGATGTGGCGAAGTTCATGAACCGGAACCCGATGCAAGTCGGTGAGCTCGTGTGAGGTACAAA
>JASHRE010000446.1 GCA_030037515.1 Candidatus Sulfotelmatobacter sp. | reverse complement strand
TCGCTGGTGTGTAATGTAATTGGCGCAGCAAAACCGGAAGATCGGCGCAAGCTTAAGGTGGTGCTCTGGGGGACATTGGTTGGCGTAGCCCCGGCAGTCTTGATCGGCTTGCCGTACGATCTCTCCCATTTGCCAACGCCTTTTTGGGCAGAATTCGCGAAGGCGACGTTCCTTTTCCTCATACCTTTATCGTTCGCTTACGCCGTTGCCAAGCACCGCGTGATGGATATTCCGGTGCTGCTGCGACGCAGCGCCCGCTATCTGCTGGTGGAGCGGGGGTTTACCATTCTCATCCTGCTCATATCGGTCGGAGTCACTTTGTGGTTCGGGCAGGCGTTTTCGCAGCGTTTCAGCGCAGGGTCGAGGGCTGCGATACCGATCGGTGCGAGCTTTGGCGCGCTCTTGATTCTCGGTGGCGTCCGGGTGCATCGGCAGGTGCGCACGCGACTGGATCGCGCTTTCTTCCGAACCGCCTACGACGCACAGCAAATTCTCGAGAATCTCGCTGCCCATACATTGACAGTGAGCGATCGCCCGGCGCTGGCCGAACTGCTGCATCAGCAGATTCTGGAAGCGCTGCATCCCGTGCCGCTTGTGATTTATTTGCAATCGGCCGCTGGCGAGCTTGAAGCCTATGCGGGAAATCCGCCAAAGGAGAGGCTAACGCTGCCCGCGAACCAGCCGCTGCTGGAGCGGTTTCGAAGGCACAGCGGCGCACTTGAGCTGAATTCGGAAGATTTGGGCGGCAGCGCACTGCATGGGTTGGACTCCGAATGTTTGGTACCCATCGGCGGATCCTTCACGCCTTCCACTTCAATGGAGGCAACGACCGAGGGGCGATTCCAGGGACTGATTGTGCTCGGACCGAGGCTGTCGGAAGAGCCTTACTCCGCCCGTGACAAACGACTGCTGACCTCAGTGGCCAGCCAGGCCGGCATCGTCATGCGCAGCATCTCGCTCGCCGAAGGCATGGCAGAACGCATCGAGGCGGGGCGTCGCGTCGAGCAGGAGATGCAAATCGCGCGCCAGGTGCAGACCCGGTTGCTGCCCCAGGAGGCGCCGAAACTTCGGACGCTCGAATGCGCGGGCAAATGCATCCAGACGCGCGCAGTCGGGGGCGACTACTACGACTTTCTCGACTTCGGGTCCGGCAAGCTGGGGATGGCGCTGGCCGACATTTCCGGAAAGGGCATTTCGGGAGCGCTATTGATGGCAAACCTTCAGGCCAACCTGCGCGGCCAATATGCGCTCGCTCTCGACGATTTGCCGCGTATGCTGCGCTCGGTAAACACCTTGTTCCATAAGAACACGGAGAGCAACAATTACGCGACCATGTTTTTCTCGCTGTATGACGATGCCAGCCGCACTCTGCGCTATGTAAATTGCGGTCACAACCCGCCGGTGCTCCTGCGAGCGACGGGCGTTTACGAACGGCTGCAGGCGACGGCAACGGTTTTAGGTCTATTCGAACAGTGGGACTGTTCGGTTGCCACGCGGCAACTGGCTCCCGGCGATGTTCTGTTGATCTACACCGACGGAATTAGCGAGGCTGCGCCCGGCCAAGACGGGGAAGAGTTCGGCGACAATCGGCTCATTGCAAAGTTGCAAGCTTTGCGTGGCAAGTGCGCTCGCGAAATCCGCGATGAAATCATCGCCGAAGTGCAGCGCTTCAGCCAAGCTGAGCAGGCCGACGACATGACGCTTGTCGTGGCGCGCTGCAGGTAAGACCAGAGGCGCCCTTCTGTACCGAAGTAGGGACCGCTCCGGGTTTTTGTGCCGGGTCAGTTGTGCGCTTACCGTTGCGTCGTAATCCCGCAGCGGAATCGAGAGCAAAGGTTTGTGCTGCGCAGGGCCAAGCCCGTCAGCAGGCTGGCGGCTAGAACACCAGCGATAGCGGCAAAATGAACCTTGCGGGTTGTGCAGTCCATGATATTTCTGGCCGACGCCCAGACTCACATTTGATCGCCGCTGCCTCCGGATTTCGATCAGGCTCACGACTTTATCATTGCCGGGATCGTCACGAAATCGTACCCTTCATTCTTGTAGCGTACGATCAGATGATCGGTCGCCAGAATCGTCTGCGAGCGATCGGCGCCCATCTGCTTGTGTCCGCCGTCGTGGAGAAGAATCACATCTCCGCCGCGAATCTGGCGGGCCACTTTGACTTCAATGGCAGCGGCGGGCGGAGCGTTCCAGTCGTGGCCGGTGACATTCCACATGATCGGATCGAAGCCGAGTTTGCCGGCAACGCGGAGCACCGCAGGCCGCCGTCCGCCGAATGGAGGACGAAACAAATTCGAGTGTTCGCCGACCGCATCTTGAATGGCCGCGCGGCAACCGGAAAGCTGCTTCCGAATCTCGGCTTCATTTTGAAAAATCAGCAGCGGATGCGTGTAGGTATGATTTCCGATCGCGTGTCCGCTGCTCGCGATTTCTCGCGCAAGATCAGGCCGCTCGCGCACGTAGCGTCCGATCAGAAAAAAAGTCGCGCGCACGTTGTGGCGGGCGAGGACTTCGAGCAGCTTCAGAGTGTCGGGATCATTGGGGCCATCGTCGAAGGTAAGCGCGAGCTGCTTTGTGCCTCGCGATAAGCTGGTGAACGTGCGGCCATACCATTGACCCGTTGGCGACATCGACTGATAGCCCGCGGCCACGATCGCCGTTCCCACCGCCGTCCCCGCAATCACGCTTGCGAGCATTGGTAGGATTGTAATGGATGGAACCGAATGAGCCATTGCACGACCGGTCTCGTTCGCGACCCTGCGAAAGAATTCCACAGTTTCGAACCGCTGTTAACTCATAACGCAATTGCGACCGTTTCACATCCGAGCTATCCTGCCACTTCCGAAGCAAAGCGCTGCCCATGGCCAATCTCTTTGAGCTTCCCCGGTACATTGCAGTGGAAGGTCCCATTCGAGTCGGCAAGAGCACGCTGGCCGCAATTCTGGCCGAACGACTGAACGCGCAGCGCGTGATCGAGCCTGATTCGAATCCCTTTCTGGGGGCGTTTTACGAGGGTGAGCAGGGGGCGGCGTTTCAGGCGCAGTTCGCCTTTCTGGGGCGGCGCTTCGAGCAGTTGCGCGCCCTCGACCTAGGTCCGCGGTCGCAAAAAACGGTGGTGGCGGATTTCATCTTCGAGAAAGACAAGCTCTTCGCCTACCTGAATCTCAACGATCAGGAACTCGAAACCTACAACCTCTATTACAACCATTTTCGCGAGCAGCTGCCCACGCCCGACCTGGTGATTTATCTGCAGGCCGCGCCCGAAGTGCTGAAAAAGCGGATGAAGAAGAAAAATGCTCCGGGCGAGCGCGCTGTCAGCGATGAATATCTTGCGGAAGTGGTCAAAGCCTACGAGCACTTTTTCTTTCACTACACGTCGTCGGACCTGCTGATCGTGAATACCTCGGAGATCGACTTTGTCGATCGCAACGAAGACTTGCAGGAACTTCTGCGCAAGGTCACCGAACCGATCAAGGGAACTCAATACTTCCTACCGCTCGGCGGACAGGAAGCCGCCAGCGCCTAGGACCAGATCTCCGTCGTCAGTTCCCAGCCACCGGAGGACGTGTGCCAGTGAACAGCCCGGGGCTGATCCGAACCGAAAATCTCCAGGCGATGAAGAGCGCATGCACGACGAGAACGCAGATGGCAGGCACAGAATAAAAATCCGAAACCAGAACGTCAGGCATCGTCTCTAAGGAACCGACGGGAACGGGAGATGGCCCTGCGCCAACGAAGTGAAGCGATGCGGCGAATCGAGTTCAGCCAGACATGTCCATCTGTGCAAAACTACGCCTTCCGGCCTCTTGCATCGCGAGGGGCAGAACGGGTACCATAGGGTTGTTCTCATTCGGGCCTCGTTCCCGCGCAGGCCCCTGGCGCCGCCGTTCCGAGCGGCGCACACGGATCCGAATTACGGAAACCCGGTTAATAAGACAGAGATATCGCTGGCGAGGAATAGCATCACTGCAGCAATCTGGGGTTCGTTTCACGGTGTGTCCAGCCGCAACCCGCAATCTCGCAGGACACGTAGAGCGTGCACGACGCCGGCACGGGTCTAAGAAAATCCGTCCGTGCAAACCCGGAATTTCGCTCGTTGCAGATTTTTGCAGCCATTCGTAAAAAGCCAGAGCTAGAGAGGACTATGAACGCAGGACCAGGACGAGGCAGACCCTCCGGTGGTGGAGGACGAGGCAGACGGCGCCGTGGACGCCGCCAACACAACCAACGCCATGGCCGCAGCCAGAACCGCCAGAATCAGGACGGCATCTATACGGCGCCGATGGATCACAGCTATCGCGCGGCGCTCTCCGGCAACAACAACGGACACAAGGGGGGGCGTCCGCGTCCGGGCTTCGCTCCGGCATTTTCGCAGCCCGAACTGGAGCCGCTGCCGCAGACGGGTGAAAATGGAAACTCACGCATCTTCGCCTTTATTGAAGATCTGTTTTTCCTGGCGAAGATTCAGGAAACCGCCCGCAAGCTCAATGTGAAGGTCGAGTTCGTCAAGAGCGACAAGGACTTGATGGAGCGCATGCAGCAGAACGGCGAAGAAAAGCCATCGTTGATCATCTTCGATCTCAACAATGCCAACGCCAAGCCGCTCTCGCTCATTCCCAAGCTCAAGAGCAAACTGAAGAAGGGAACGTCGATCATCGGATTCCTGTCGCACGTCCAGGGAGACCTGAAACAGAAAGCTCACGAGGTCGGCTGTGACATGGTGCTGCCGCGCTCGGCGTTTTCGCAGAACCTGCCACAGTTGCTGCGCCGCCACGGGGCGGCCGAAGACGAAGCACCCACGGTGCAATAGCGCTTTTACTTCGTTGCGCTGTCTGTTTTCGCCGGGTTCGGTGCCCAACCGCCCGCGAAGGAGCCTTGGGCGGGGCGGAAACAGCTTTCCTTTCCTTGAATAGCTCTCGTGCGGAGCCCTCGTGAGGCATTGCGCCGAGGCAGATGGGGTCAAACCTCGCGCCTTTTCCACGCCGCCACCTCTGTCCCCATGCTGACCCCGAGATCAAAACTGAGTCGAGGCGCCGCTCGCCTCGTTGTCACCGTTCGCGGCATCCTGGCAGGATGGTTCAAGGGCTGCGAGTTTCGCTTCAAAGCCTTTGCGATAGCACTCCCATTCCGGCCCGTCCATGTCAGATTCGACTTTCCTGCTGAGCGGCAAGGAACGTATTCCGATCTAACGTCAATCTCGGAACTTGTGCAGGCTATCCTGGCGGCCACCTAAGGGATCGCCCACCGAGCAAATGCACGTGCAGATGAAACACCGACTGCCCCGCACCTGGACCCACATTTAGTACGGTGCGATATCCGTGCTCGATTTTGCGCTCGCGCGCGATCTCGGCTGCCGCGAGATGGCATTGGCCGATCAGTTCGGCGTCTTCGACCTGCGCCTCTTTTAATCCCGCAAAATGTTTCTTAGGAATTATCAGCACATGGGTAGGCGCTTGCGGATTGATGTCTTCAAAGGCGAACACATTTTCGTCTTCATAGACTTTCCTGGAAGGAATCTCGCCGCGCAGGATGCGGCAAAAAAGGCAGCTGGCAGTAGGGTCGTTCATGGTCGATGGCTCTGTTTACGATTTCAATTACGATTTCGAAAACGATAGCACCGGCAGCGACTGCATGCCAGCGCGCTCAAACCGAGACGTGGGCCTTGACTTTGCCCGCGTTCGCTCCCGGATAGGAAGGCCGAATTTGGCTTGTTAAAGGAAACCAGGACTCGCCGCAGCACTGTCGGCGGCACTCGCACTACGCTGGGAATTTGGAACATGGAACGTCGCCTTCCTCGTCGAGGCGGCGTACTCCGCCGACTGACGGTCCCGACCCCCGGGAGTCACACGGCGGCGCGACGAGGAATTGAGCAGGGGAGCAAGCGAACGACTGCATCCGTGAATCGAAGCGGCCCGTCCTCCGCGTGGTCGCACCGGGTCAGCGAGCGGAACACGGTTGGATGCCTCAACGAACTCGCCACCGTGAGTCTGTCCGAAGCTCTCGGGACGCGAAATGAAAGACAGAAATCTAATCCAGCCTCACCACAAACACCGCTCCTTCCCCGGTGGTGGTTTCCTCGGCGAGTTGGTACGCGCGGGAACGGTCGTCGTCAAGCACGCGCACACGAATCCACCAATCCCCGGCCGGGCTTTTGAAGTGCAGCACATTCGCGGTGCGATAGCGCCGCGTCAAGTGATCCGCCAGTTTGAGGGCGGAATGCTCGTCGGCAAAGCCGCCGATCTGCACCGCCCATTTTCCCCCGCTGTTAATGGGCGCGGGAGTCTCCATGAGCTCGACTTTCACTTCCGCAGTTCCGGGCTGCCAGACGTCGACCTTCTTCGCCGCCGCGAGCGAGAGGTCAAGAATTCTCCCGGGGATGAATGGGCCGCGATCGGTGATTCGCACCAGCGCAGTCGAGCCGGTCTTGACGTTCGTGACGCGCACAATCGAGCCCAGCGGAAACGTGCGATGCGCCGC
>JASHRE010000445.1 GCA_030037515.1 Candidatus Sulfotelmatobacter sp. | reverse complement strand
ACGATCCAAAGCTGTCGTTGATAGATAGCTAAATTGTAGTGCACTTGCGGGCTAAAATCGCGGAACAAAGGTACATTTCCCCATTGACCGATTCGAGTCGGGGAATCCTCCCTCGGAGGGTCCGGAACCACTCCTCCGGGCAAATGCCCGGCTGAGACGAATTTTGTCATTTCGAGGCGAAGCAAGAGTGCGAGTTTTCGGGCATTCTTGCCAGTTTGAGCTATCTGCTTTTATCTTATCCGGATCGCCCCCGGATGGGTTACGAACTGGCTTTCGCCAATCCCACCGCCCGCTCGCGAACTTTCTTTACAAATGCCTGATCCTTCATTGAGGCCAGGTTGATTTCCACATTCGCCATCGCCCCTGTTACAGCCGCGCGTGCCAAGGCAATCGCCGTAACCAAGTCCGACCTCATGTTCGGATTCGTAATCGGCTCAAGCGACTGCGAGATCCGTGCAATTTCGTCGGCTTTTACGGCGACATTCAGCGGAACCGACGTGGCCTGCTGCAGGGCGTTGTCAATCATCGACGCAGCAGAGTTTTCGTCCGCGGACTTGGCCTGCTTATAGGCGTTCATCACAGAATTGAAGGCTGCGGCATCGGCATCGATCGCAGCTTTAAGCTCTTCACGTAGCGTCCCAAGGTGGGAAATGGCCGAGCTAAGCTGCGATTCGTATGGCGCGTAGCCCTTCTTTCCTCGCGACATCGCTGCAACCATATGCGCCAACCCCGCCGCCATGGCCGCGGATGCCGCCGACGCGCTGCCGCCGCCGGGTATGGCCGTAGGCGCGGCCAACTGCTCGATGAAGGGTTCGACGCCAGCTCGCAGGCCGCCAACGGCCATCTTGCCGCTCATCACCGCAGCCAGGCGATTTTCGAGAATCAGCGAAGAATCGAAATTCTCCACTTGCAGAAACCATTCCGCAGCCTGCTCCAGAGCTTTCTTGGGAATCAATCCGACGATCTCACTGGAAATTGGCATGACGCCGTAACGCTCCGCTTCGCGCTTGACCAACTCAAATACGCGATGCACGGGTGTCCGCTCGAAGTCAGTGAGATTCATCGAGACCTGTGCCAGCCCGCGCACCAGGAATCCCGCACCTTTCACGAAGCGCAAGCCGCCGCTTGAAAAGCGCACGGCTTTGGCGATTTTCTTTGCGATCTCGACGTCCGGCGTGTCGAGGAACACGTTGTAGGCGATGAGAAACTTGCGCGCGCCTACGGCCGTGCCTCCGGCAGTGGGATGCAGGCGCGGTTCGCCGAAATCCGGCTTCCGCGCGGGATTCGTTGCGATCTCGGCACGAATGCCTTCGAATTGTCCGCGGCGAATGTCCTCCAGATTTTGCCGCTCGGGCGCAGTCGCGGCCGCTTCGTAGAGATAGACCGGAATCTGAAACCGCTTCCAGATTTCTTGGCCCGCGTGGCGGGCCATGGCGACGCAATCTTCAATGGTAACGCCTTCGATCGGGATGAACGGCACCACATCGGTTGCTCCCATCCGCGGATGTGCTCCGGTATGAACGTTCAAATCGATCAACTCCGCCGCCTTGCCCACTCCGCGGATGGCGGCTTCCTGAATGGCCTCGCGCTCGCCGACGATCGTGATCACGGAGCGGTTGTGATCGGCGTCGCTCTCACGGTCGAGCAGGTAAACGCCGGGGATCTTCATGGATTCGACGATGGCGTCAACTTTGGATTTATCGCGGCCTTCTGAAAAATTCGGCACAGATTCCACGAGCGTAGACATAACGGAAGAGAATAGCTGGCAGCAGAGGCAGCGAGCAAGCTGGGGCCTCCGTCTTTGTGTCTGGGCGTTTTTGTGGCAGACAGGGCGGGGGTCTTTACGGAGCGGCGGTCATGAATTCCTGGAACGAGAGTACGGATGCCTCCAACGCCATCTTTTCCCTGCTGACGACCAAGGGCGAGCGATATTACGAGACCGCCATAGCTAAGTACCGCGTCGTTAAGGATATCGAGACCGCAGGAACGATGTCGACGAGGACTTCGTAGACCACGCAGACCTAGATAACGAAGGCTACGACGAGATCATCTCGATGATGCACTATTACGAATTTGGGAAGTACAACATCTATCGGGGAAAAAACGGCAAGCGGAAGCTCGTACAACGGGGTGGCGGCTGCTAATCACCCGATCCATCCTCCGCCGACCACGATCTCGCCGGCGTAGAAAACGGCAGCCTGTCCCGGCGTGATTGCGCGCTGCGGCTGATCGAACGTCACGAGAATCTCGTCGTTGCCCGAGCGCTCAATCACTGCAGGTGCAGGTTCATGCCGATGACGAATCTTCACCGCAACCCGCATCGGCTCGCGCACATCCTCGACGGAAATCAGATTTACGCGCTTAGCGTGCAGAGTTCGTGAGTACAGATGCTCATCTCCACCTACGATCACCTGCTTCGACGCCCCGCTGATTTGAATGACGTAAAGCGGCGATCCCGTAGCAACGCCGAGTCCCTTGCGCTGGCCGACGGTGAAGTTGTGAATGCCCGTATGCTCGCCGATCACCTCGCCGCTGGTCGTGACTAGTTCGCCGGCCGTGTCTGGCGCTGACTCGCCCTGCTCGACCAGATAAGCGTCGATGAAACGCTTGTAGTCGCCGCCCGGAACGAAGCAAATTTCCTGCGAGTCGGGCTTCTCGGCAATCGCAAGGGCGTGCTTGGCCGCCCGTTCGCGAACCTGCGGCTTCGTCATGTCGCCGAGAGGGAACAGGGTACGGCTGAGTTGCTCCTGGGTCAGGCCGAATAGGAAATACGTCTGATCCTTGCCCAGATCGGCGGGGCGCCTGAGCAGCCACCGGCCGCGCGCGTCATCATATGCCACACGCGCGTAATGTCCAGTCGCCACGCGCTCTGCGCCAACCTGCTGCGCTACGATGAGCAGCTGATCGAACTTCAAATGATTATTACAGAGACTGCAAG
>JASHRE010000444.1 GCA_030037515.1 Candidatus Sulfotelmatobacter sp. | reverse complement strand
GCGTTGAAGCCGATGGTCAGCGGATCGCCGTTGTAGGGGGCTTCCAGAGAATCTTCGGACTCGCCGGATTCGGTCGAAGACGCAGAAATCTTGACTTCGCCTTTTTCCAGGCGCAGGCGGACGGCGCGCGAGCGTTCGTCTGCAAATTGCGCAACGCGCAGAATGGCGGAGTTCAATTCGTCAGCATTCAGCGCAACGGATTTGCTGTTGTCTTTGGGAAGGACGGCTTCAAAGTGGGGAAATTGCCCGGTGAGCTGGCGCGCGGCGAGCAGGCGCGAGCCGATGCGAAAAAACAGCGTCGAATCGTCTGTGACGAAGTCGACGGTCTCGGTTTCGGGCGAATCGAGCAGAGATTTCAACTCGTCCATAGCCTTTTTGGGAACCAGGATTCTCATCTCGCCGGAGACGCCGGCGAATTTTTCGCCATCACGCTCGCAGTGCGCCAGGCGATGCCCGTCGGTTGCGACCATGGTGATCGATTCGGGTTTGAGCAGCATGAGCGCGCCGTTGAGTGTGTAGCGCGATTCTTCATTGGAAATCGCGAATGATGTACGGGCGATCAGTCCGCGCAAAACCTGTGCTCGAATGGAAACGCTGCCTGAAGATGGAAATGGCGGCAAAGTGGGGAAATTCGATTTCGCCATCCCGACCATCTTCGTGTTCGAACGTCCGCAGCGGATGCTGACCGAGTAATTATCGAGCAGCTTGATGGTGATGTCGGCATCGGGGAGCAGCTTCACGTAGTCATACAACTTGCGCGCAGGAATCGTGCACGAGCCTTCTTTTTTCACTTTCGCATTGCACGAAGTGCGCAGGCTCAGGTCGAGATCCGTGGCGGTGATCGACAGCCGGTCCCCCGCAGCCTCGAACAAATAATTCGAAAGGATCGGGATCGTGGTCTTGCGCTCGACCACTCCCTGGGTCGCGGTCAGTTCCCGCAACAATTCGACTTTGCTGACTGTAATTTCCATGGTTCCCGCGGCAACGGCGGCTTCCACCGGCATAAAATACGTCTCCCCCAAAACCTCAGCCTACTTTGAACCCTACCTTATATCAAATATAAAACCAAGAAAACCAGTCGTAACCGTAGGCCCTGAGCGGAAGTGGAAAACGGGAGCAACTGGCTTGTTGCCACTGGTTTCCGATCGACCTCTCATGTGAGAAATCCGTTTGAAACTGCTCGGAGCCGCAAGCGAATCTCAGCTCCCACCCTGATTTCCGCCTGGCATTTCACAGCTTCCACATCGATTGCACAGCGTTCGGAAGACGAGGCGTGAATATCTTCCGCAGAACTCGGCGCAGCCGCGATTATCCGCCTAATTGTTCGGTGAGCTTGTTGACGAGCCTGTTCAAATCTTTGTCGTTCTTGCGCAGCTCTTCAATTTTCTCGACCGAGTGCAAAACGGTGGTGTGATGTTTACCGCCAAACTGTCGTCCGATCTCGGGGAGCGAGGCTTCGGTCAATTGCTTGGCGAGATACATGGCGATCTGCCGTGGATACACGATCGCGCGCGAATTGTTCTTGGCCTTGATCTCGACCAGGCGCAGGCCGAATTGCTCGGCGACCATTTTCTGGATCGATTCGATCGTGACCTTACGCGCTTGCGAGTCGATGAAGTTCTTCAGCACCTGCTGGGCGTAGGGCAGCGTGATCTCGGCGCCGATCAGTGAAGAGTGCGCCACTAGGCGGATCAACGCGCCTTCGAGTTCGCGGACATTCGAGCGGATGTTCGAGGCGACGTAGAGCGCCACATCGGTCGGCAGCGTGACTTTTTCCTGCTCCGCCTTTTTCTGCAGGATGGCGACTTTGGTTTCGAGATCCGGAGGCTGGATGTCGGCGATCAGTCCCCACTCGAAGCGGCTGCGGAGTCGGTCTTCAATTTCCGCCAGCTCCTTGGGCGAACGGTCACTGGCAATGACGATCTGCTTCATCGACTCGTGCAGCGCGTTGAAGGTGTGGAAGAACTCTTCCTGCGTGCGCTCTTTGCCGGTCAGGAACTGGATGTCGTCGATCAGGAGCACGTCGACGTTGCGGAACTTGTCGCGGAAGCTAGTCATCTTCTCGTAGCGAAGCGAGTTGATCATGTCGTTGGTGAACTTCTCGCTCGATACGTAACAAATGGCCGTTTGCGGCTGGCGGCGCTTGACCTCATGGCCGATCGCCTGCATCAGGTGGGTCTTGCCCATACCGACGCCGCCATAAAGAAAAAGTGGATTGTAGGCTTTCGAGGGACGTTCGGCGACGGCCTGACACGCGGCATGAGCAAACTGATTTCCGCTGCCAATGACGAACGCGTCGAAGGTATAACGTGGATTGAGTTGCGCCGCGCCATCCCAATCGAAGCGGGCCTGCGAAGGAGCGGCGGCCGCGGCGGCAGATAATCCTCCATCATGGCGAACGGCGGTGGCGGCGGGATCGTCCTCGGGCGTGACGAACTTCACGTCATTGAAACCTAGGCCGAGATTGTCGATCGCTTCCTGGATGAGATCGGCGTACTTGTCGCCGGCGTGGCGAAACTCCACCGTCGGTACGCGGACAAACAGAACGCCTCCGCTGGCATGGCTGTAGCGCGTGGGCTTGAGCCAAGTGTCGTAGGAATGGCGGTTAATTTTCTTTTCGAGTGCGTCGAGAATTCGCGCCCATGGGTTCGGGGAAATGGTTGTGCTTGGAGCTGACATATTATGAATTGTTCACCGCGGGGCTCTGGCGGCTGGGCTGAGAGCGCCTCTTCTATGCTGCTGTTTTGCCGTAGCTGGAACCGTCAATTTTGCTGCGGAATGCGCCTGTTTCCTCTCGCGCTGTTGCCAAAAAAATCAGAGACGAAGGTTGAAAGCAGGATCAGTCCCGCATACTAGCACAATTTTTTTTGTTTTGTGGAAATCTTTCGGCTGGAATTTTTTCACGAGGCTCTATTGATCGCGCGGATGCATCGCTCTGTCAAGTAGCGCGAAAGTAAATGCCGCACGAATGATGCATTGCGATGAAATGGAAAACTCTTGCTC
This sequence comes from Candidatus Sulfotelmatobacter sp., assembly GCA_030037515.1. Lineage (GTDB taxonomy): Bacteria > Acidobacteriota > Terriglobia > Terriglobales > Acidobacteriaceae > Sulfotelmatobacter. The sequence continues at coordinate 395 of JASHRE010000444.1, read as the reverse complement.
GAGAATGCCCGCGATTCCAAAATCGATATTTCCAAGAAGGTGATTGCGAGCGTGTTGGGGAGCGTTTGGCCCCGCTGGAACACGCGTGCTATGCTGCGCGGATTGCGTAGTGTCGGCGCGCACGGCGGGAGTCGCGGACCTGGCGCGTGCTTCCGTCGCGTCCCCCTAGAACAGCGGAAGGAGGTCGCGATCTCCCGCTTGGAGTTGTTTCATTCCACCAGATCGGTTTGCATCGCCGCGGTTGTGTGACGGCGATTCTTTGGCCCCCTTGCCCCAGTTCTAGTAACAATTCCATCTCGAACGCACAGGCGTGCAGGCCATTTCGCAGGAGTTCGTCGCCGCGGTGCAATCGGCGATGACGACTGGGTTCGCACCCGGCGCTGCGGTGCCTGCTG
>JASHRE010000044.1 GCA_030037515.1 Candidatus Sulfotelmatobacter sp. | reverse complement strand
CCGCCTATAGCAACACTAATATCACTTCGTTAGGTTTTCCGCCCTCGCTGGCTTCTGAGGTGGTCTACAAACAGCTTCCGTTTATCGTCTTTAACGACGTGGGTGGAGGCGTCGGTGGGACTGCCGATTACAACAACTTTCGCTACGCCAGCGAGAACAGCGACGCCAATGCCATTCTCAACAAAGTTAATGGCAAGCATGAGATCTCCTTCGGTTTCGAGTGGATGAAGCGGTTCCTCAACGTGGGCCAACCACCTGCGCCCGCGGGCTCGTACTTGTTTGATGTAAGCGCTACCGATCAGTCAGTGGCCAGTGTTGTTGGCGGCAGCGATTTTGCCTCGATGCTGATCGGTATGGGCACCGTGCCCGGCACCGAAAACAGCGATTACCCCAACTTCACGAAAGATGTGTTCGCCGCCGAATCCAATCCCTATTACGCAACGTTTATCGAGGATACTTATCACCCCACCGAGAAACTGACCATTACGGCCGGTCTGCGCTGGGACATCTTCGGAGGGCGCAACGAGCGCTTCAACCGCCAGGAATATTTCGATCCCACCGTGAGCAATACCTTCGACGGTGTTCCTTACACCGGCGCCGAGATTTACGTCAACGGCAGCAATCGTTCCCCGTTTACCACCAATCTGCACGACTTCGGACCGCGGCTGGCTTTCGCCTGGCAGCCTATGCAGCACCTGGTCGTGCGCGGTGGAGCCGGCTTCTACTATGGCCCCAGCACTCACAACGTGGGCAGCGCCCTCATAAACACTGACGGTTTCTCGTCCAGTACTTTGTGGAGCAGCACCTGCTATAACTCCGACGGGAATACCGTCTTCAACGGAACCTCTTGCAACGCGAACACCGGAAGCCCACTGGATGTCTTTGACGGTTCGTATTCGTTGAGCAATCCGTTCCCCAACGGAGTCGTACCGACTCTCACCAGCCCGCCGACGGGTTTGGCCAACAATCTCGGGATTAGCTTAGCCACGGTGTTGCGCTCGCAGCGCACGCCCACCATTTATAACTTTAATTTCGCCCTGGAGTACGAGTTGCCACATCAGGTCGTGGTGACCGCCGGGTACGTCGGCAGCCGCGGGCTTTTTCTCCCCTTTGGGAGCGTCGATCTCAACGTTCTCGATGTGCCCACGACTGAAAAATACAACTACTCGATGTGCGTCGATCCCTCGCAAGCGAGTTGCATCTACGTGCCGAATACATGGGCACCGATCCAGCCTGCCACAAACGGTAACTATGGCCTCACCACCGTTCCCCTATGGGTATCGCTGCAGCAATTCCCGCAGTTCGGCGATGGCAGCTACGGCAGCGGAAATGGGGTCAACGTGAGTGGTTACCCGGCGGGAGATTCTGAATACAGCTCTCTGCAAACCAAAGTACAAAAGAGACTCACGAGCCACTTCACGACGCTTGCCACTTTTACCTGGGGAAAAATCATGACCGATGACGGCAACCCTCCCCTGGGATTTGTGGGCTCTCATGCCGGTGCGGCTCAGGATTGGAGAGATCTGCAATATGAGCATTCCATCAGCCCGCAGGATGTGAAGTATCAGTTCACCGGAGAGGTGTCCTACGACTTGCCCGTCGGGAAGGGCATGGCGGTCAATCTCAACGGCGTTTCAAATGCGATCCTCGGGGGCTGGACGGTCAACGCGATCGGCTACTTGAGCACCGGCGTTCCAATTGCTTCGCCCACCTCGGGAACTCCGATCGCGTACCTCCCAAGCCAGCGCGCCGACATGACCTGCAATCCGGCAGCCGGGGCTCCGCATACCGTGGCCGCATGGTTCAACGACACCTGCTTTGCGCTACCCGGTTCAGAAAACGGCGGGCCGGCACAGGGCGTTCCCTACATCCCGGGAACCGCTCCCGCATATCTCGACAACGTTCGCACGCGAGGCGCTCGCGATCTGGACCTTTCCGTTTATAAGACGTTTGCTCTGGGGGAGCACAAGGATCTCCGCTTCGACGTCTCGTCCTACAACACAACCAACACGCCGCAGTACGGCTATCCGAGCGTGCCCAGCGTCGTGGGAGCGATACCAGTGTCTCAGGGGGGCCAGGGTCTGCCCTTCGGATTGATTACCAACAACGTCAACACGCCGCGGCAGTTTCAGTTTGGCGCTCGGTTCACTTTCTGAAGGTTGAGGTGGAACTATCCGGCGCGATGAAACCTTATCGCTGTCGGCAACCGGTCTCGGAGGAGGCCGGTTTTTTTATCGAGGCACGCCCGCGTGCGCGGATTCACAGCCCAGAAACCTTGGCGTGACTTGGCGCTTGCCGGTACCTAGGGGAAAGCTGGTAGCTTACGTTTTGACTAGAGGTTTTCCTTATGGAAAACGAAAATCGAGAACGCTGGATGGAACTCTGTGAGCTGGCTGCCAAGGAGCAGAATCCGCAGAAGCTCACCGAGCTGGTTTACGAGATACACTGCCTGCTGCGGCAGAAGGAAAATCAGGTGCAGCCAGCCGCGAAACCAACCAGGCAGGCAGCCTGAACTTTCATTCTCGGTGGGACGGCTCGAACCGATCCTGCCGCTAAGCCTGATCCATGGTTCCTCAAGGAAAGGCTTTCTCCAGTCCAAATCTAAACTTCGGTCTATAGGCCGGTCGTGACGCTGTGGTGCGCGGCCACCGACTCAAGGGCCTGATCCAGATCTGCAATCAACTCCTCGGCATTCTCAACCCCTACCGAAAGCCGAATCATCTGCTCGGTGACGCCCATTCCTTTGCGCTGTTCGGCTGAAATCATCGCGTGGGAAGTGAGCACCGGAATCGAAACCAAGGATTCCACACTGCCCAGGCTCGTCGCTAGCGTGAACAGCCGCATCGCTTCGCTCACGCGCCGCGCGTCTTCGCCCGTGCCTTCGACTTCGAAGGTGACCATGCCACCGCCGCCGGTCATCTGCTGGCGCGCAATGGCGTACTCGGGATGGCTCTTTAAAAACGGATAGTACACACGCCGCACCTTCGCACGCCGCTCCAGCAAATCCGCCACACGCTGCGCATTTTCATTTTGCCGTTGCACCCGCACGGCAAGCGTCTTCAATCCCCGGATCAACAGCCAGGCCGCATGAGGATCCATGCAGTTGCCCAGAGTCGTGCGCGTCTCCCAAAGCTGCTGCATGAACTCTTGCCGGCCGCAGATAACACCGCAGGTCAGGTCCGCGTGTCCGCTGAGATATTTCGTGCCGGAATGCATGACCAGATCGAATCCATACTCCGCCGGATGCTGATTGATCGGCGTCCCAAATGTGCTGTCGATCATGGTGATCAGCCCATGTTTCTTCGCCAGGGCCGCGATTTTCGCGAAGTCGATGACGCGCAGCGTCGGATTGCTGGGCGATTCCACATAGAGCAACCGCGTGTTGGGCCGGATCGCGCGTTCGTGCAGTGCGTAGTTCGTCGTATCGACGAAGGTCGTTTCGATCCCCAGCTTTGGCAACCACTGGGAGAAAAACTTTGTCACCCCGCCATAAATATCGCGCTGCGCTACGATGTGATCGCCAGTCTTGAGCAGCGCCAACACCGTACTCGTGATCGCGCCCATGCCGGAGGCGAACACTCGCGCACCTTCCGTGCCCTCGATCTCAGCCAGCGTTTGTTCTGCCAGCGTGACCGTCGGATTTCCCCACCGCGTATAGTAGCGGTCCGTCCCAGTCACACGCTGCTGCTCGTCGTTGTCGGTGACTTCGAACGTCGAAGTCTGGTAGATCGGCGCCGACACCGGTGCGTTCTTCTTTTCCAGATCGGCAGCGCCATGCACGGCAGCCGTCTCGGGCGCGCGTTTGCGGCGTTTCATCTTCCCCTCGCTGGTTCCAGAGTAATCGCGCAGATTCAGTTTTGTCATCCCGAGCATCCTCCTTTGGCGGGCGAGGGATCTGGGCACGACGTGCGGAATGCCGGCATTTTCGTGCGGCAATAAAATCGCACGTTTGTCGCGCCTGGAGGAGCCGCTGTTGCGCAGCGACGGATCTGGGCGGTCGGCGCGAAGCTTCGCAGGGTTTTTTGCGATACAACAGCGCGCGCCCGGATCGCCTCCTTGTCCAAGAACTGACAGACCCGTTGCGGCCTGCCTCTCTGACGACGCCACGGCGGCAGCATTTATAATGCCGACTTCACAAAATTTCTCATGGATCTGGGACTAAAGAACCGCATCGCGCTAGTCGCTGCATCGAGTCAGGGAATTGGGCTGGCAACCGCGGCCGCCTTCGCCGCCGAAGGCTGCCGTGTCGCCATGTGCGCGCGCAATCCCGAACGCCTGCAAGCGGCCGCAGACAAAATCAGAAAAGAGCACGGCGCAGAGGTTCTCGCCCAAGCGCTCGATGTCTCCGATGCCGCAGCCGTGAGCGGTTTCGTCTCCAATGTCGCGGGAAAGTTCGGCAGCGTCGACATCTGCGTCACCAATGCCGGAGGACCTCCCGCCAAAGGCTTCCTGGCTTGCACTCTGCACGAATGGCAGCGCGCGCTCGAGTCCAATTTCCTGAGCGCCGTGTATTTCGCGCGCGAAGTCATTCCCCATATGCAGCGCGGGCGCTGGGG
>JASHRE010000443.1 GCA_030037515.1 Candidatus Sulfotelmatobacter sp. | reverse complement strand
CCATGAGCAACGGGAAATTCCAGGGAATGATCTGTCCGACCACGCCCACCGGCTCGCGCAGCGTATACGCAAGATACTGCGCGCCGGGAGTGTAAGGAACCGAGATGGGAATGGTGTTGCCTTCGATCTTTGTGGCCCATCCCGCCATGTAGCGGAGAAGATCAACCGCCAGCGGCACGTCGGCGGCTTTGGCGATGTTCAGCGGCTTGCCGTTGTCGAGGCTCTCGAGATATCCGAACTCTTCCGTGTGCTGCTCGAGCAGATCGGAGAGTTTCCAGATGAGCCGGCCGCGCTCCGATGGAGTCATCCGACGCCAGGGGCCCTTGTCGAAAGCGTCGCGGGCGGCCTTAACCGCTCGATAAATGTCTTCCGCTTCACCCTCTGCGACTCTGGCCAGCACTTCGCCGGTTGATGGATTGTACGTAGGAAAGGTTTTGCCCGATGCGGAATTTACCCATCGACCATTGATCAGCATTTTTCGTGGTTGATCGATAAATTCAGCGACTTGCGGATGGATCTGCGCGGAAACTGCGGTACTCATAACTCCTCCTTGGACGAAAAGACCGGATGTGAAAAATATGCCGGGAGGAAAAACCTAGGAATGCTAACCCCGGATGGAGGGAATTGCAATCGGGAGTTGGCACTACCTAAAGCGAAAAGATTAGAAAATCACTCACCGTACGGCACCCAGATATTCTTCACTTGGGTCGCGTGCTCCAGAAACCAGCGACCTTCGCCCTGTTTGGGATCAAACCAGTCGATGGCCCGGCCTTCGTTGGTCCAAACCTGCTTCAGGTTGCCGGTGGACATCGCTTTCGCTGATGCAACAGTCGCGTCGTCTCCATAGCACCAGATCGCGTCGACGTCATCGTGTTCGGCGAGCGGCTTGAGAAGTTGTGAGACATATCCGGTCACGAGATTGACGGCGCCACCGGGAAGATCGCTGATATCGAAAAGTTGGTAAAGATCGCCGGCAATCAACGGATATTTTTCTGATGGAACTGCGACGACGGTGTTTCCCATGGCGAGAAGCGGCATCGTGAGAGATAGGAACCCGAGCAGGGGGAAATCTGCGGGGCAGACTACGCCCACGGTGCCGATCGGCTCATTCATCGCAATAGAGATGTTGCGGAAGGGCGGATTATGCACGGCACCGTCAAACTTGTCGGCCCAAGCAGCGTAAGAAAAGATGCGCTGGATGGCGAGTTCAAGCTCCCGGGCAGCTTGCTTCTCCCCGACGGCCTGGGCCAGCCGGCGAGCAGTTTCATCGCGTCGTTGCGCCAGATTCTCTGCGCAGTAATAGAGCACTTGCGCTCGCGCGTGGGCCGTTGCTTTCGACCAAGCTCCGGCTTGGCGCGCTGCTTCGAGCGCGTTGCGAATATCTTTCCGATTTCCCAGAGGAGCTTCACCCAGCAACCGGCCATCCGGCGAGCGCACCTCCATGCTGTAGCCGGAATCGGGCCGAGCCTGCTTGCCGCCGATGTAGAGCTTAACCGTTCGATCGATGGGAGGAGTGGTGCCATCTTCGTTCTCATGGGCAATGCCTGTCTCGCTTCCAGTCGAAGTTGCCGGAAGTGGGTCTTTCTCGTCCCCATTCATGGCGATAAGCTTGGGAGCATATTTGAACCACTTCGGCTCCAGATATTCGAGCAATCCCTCCCGCCCGCCTTCGCGCCCGTAGCCGCTTTCGCGATATCCGCCAAAACCGCACGCGGCGTCAAACAGATTTGTGCAATTCACCCAGACCACGCCCGCCTTCAGTTGCGCGGCGACATGCAAAGCCACGTTGAGGTTCTCACTCCACACGCAGGAAGCGAGTCCATAAACCGTGTTGTTGGCGAGCTCGATGGCTTCGCCTGGAGTGCGGAAAGTCATCGCCGCCAGCACCGGCCCGAAAATTTCCTGCTGTGCCACGATCGACGTGGGTTGCACATTGCTCAACAACGTCGGCGGAAAATAAAAACCCTGTGCGGGCAGGGAAGTCTGCGGCTGCCAGCAGGACGCGCCTTCGGCTATGCCTTGAGCGACCATACGTTCAATGCGCTCCAGTTGCACGCGCGCCACGATCGCTCCGAGATCGATTGCCTTGTCGAGCGGCGGACCGATACGCAACGTGCTCATTCGATCGCGAATTTTCGCGATGAGAGGCTCGGCGATGCTCTCCTGCATCAGCAGTCTGGACCCAGCGCAGCACACCTGGCCCTGGTTGAACCAGATGCCATCGACCAAGCCTTCCACCGCGCTGTCGAGGTCGGCATCCTCAAAAATAATGAATGGTGACTTGCCGCCGAGTTCCAGCGACAGTTTTTTGTGGCTGGCCGCCGTCGCACCGCGGATCGCCCGCCCGACTTCGGTGGATCCGGTGAATGCGATCTTATCCACATCGGGATGCTTGACGAGCAGCTCGCCGGTTGATCCATCTCCGGTCACAATGTTGACCACTCCTGCCGGCAAACCCGCGTCTGTCAATGCCTGCACAAGGTTGAAGGTCGAAAGTGGCGTGTCTTCTGCCGGCTTGATCACGCAGGTGTTGCCGCAAACCAGCGCCGGAAAGAGCTTCCACGAGGGGATGGCCATGGGAAAGTTCCACGGCGCGATCATGCCGCAGACGCCCACGGGCATGCGCACAGACATGGCGAACTTGTTGCGCAGCTCCGAAGGGGTGGTCTGGCCGAACATGCGGCGTCCCTCGCCGGCCATGTAGAAGGCGGTGTCGATGGCCTCCTGCACGTCTCCGCGCGTCTCGCTGAGCACCTTGCCCATTTCGCGGGTCATCTCCTGCGCATACTGCTCTTTACGCTGGGCCAGGATCTCGCCTGTGCGGTACAGAATCTCCGCCCGCTTCGGCGCCGGCGTCAGACGCCATGTTTTCCAGGCCTC
>JASHRE010000442.1 GCA_030037515.1 Candidatus Sulfotelmatobacter sp. | reverse complement strand
CTCGGATGCTCGAGCGCAGCGCCTGTTGGAAGTCGGAAGTCATCGGATTGCCAGAACTGGTCCCGGCGGGGTCCAATCGCCGAAATCTTATAATACGCGTCAGAAACGTGGGCTTCATTTAGAATGCTGCCGCAATGAACAAAGTGGTGAACAACGCGGACGACGCCATTCGCGACGTTTCTGACGGCGCGGTCATCATGATTGGCGGTTTCGGCTTGTGCGGCATGCCCGAAAATCTGATTCGCGCGCTCGTGCGCCGCGGCACGAAGAATCTGCACACCATCAGCAACAACGTCGGCATCGACGGCGTGGGCAACGGATTGTTGCTCGCGGCCGGGCAGATCGCGCATCACATCGGCACTTACGTCGGCGAAAACAAGTTGCTCGAAGAAATGGTGCTGCAGGGCACGATCAAGCTGGAGCTCATCCCCCAAGGGACTTTTGCCGAGCGCATACGCGCCGGCGGCGCCGGAATCCCTGCGTTTTATACGCCGACCGGCGTGGGCACGATCGTCGCGGAGGGCAAAGAAACACGCCAATTCGAGGGCCGCGCTTATGTTATGGAACGCGGACTCACCGCCGATTTCGCTTTCGTGAAAGCGTGGAAGGGCGACCGGCAGGGCAACCTCGTTTACCGAAAAACCGCGCGGAATTTTAATCCCGTGATGGCGACCGCCGCGAAAATCACCATCGCCGAGGTCGAGCATCTGGTTGAAGTCGGCGAACTGGAGCCGGATCAGATCCATACTCCGTCGGTTTTTGTGAAACGCATTTTTCAGGGCGAGTTGTACGAGCGCCGGATTGAGAGAAGAACCGTGAGCAAAGCGGCCGGCAGTCGTTAGTCGTTGGTTGTTAGCAACGTGACGACATAACGACCGACGAGGATTCTATGACCCCCAAAGACCACGACAAGCGTGAACGCATCGTGAAGCGCATCGCGCGCGAATTGCGCGACGGCTTCTATGTCAATCTCGGGATCGGTATGCCGACGCTGATCGCGAACCACGTTCCGGCGGGAATGGAAGTCATCCTGCAATCGGAGAACGGAATGCTCGGTATCGGGCCATATCCGCTCGAAGGACAGGAAGATCCTGATCTGATCAACGCCGGCAAGGAGACCGTCAGCGAAATGCCGGGCACGTCTTTTTTTTCGAGCGCCGAATCTTTTGCCATGATCCGGGGCGGCCACATCGATCTGAGCGTGCTGGGCGCGATGGAGGTCGATGAAACCGGCAGCCTGGCCAACTGGATGATCCCCGGAAAAATGGTCAAAGGCATGGGGGGTGCCATGGACCTGGTCGCGGGTGCGCGCCGCGTCGTCGTCGTCATGGAGCACACCACGCGCGAAGGGGCTCCGAAGATTCTCAAGAAATGCGCGCTTCCGCTGACGGGATCGCATGTGGTCGACACGATCGCCACGGAAATGGCCTACATCCGCGTCACCAAACAAGGATTGGTGCTCGAAGAAGTTGCTCCCGGCCTGACGGTCGACGATGTCCAGGTTGCAACCGAAGCCAAGCTGCTGCTCAGCCCGGAGGTGAAGGTGATGGAGTGCTAACCAGTCAGTCGGTGTCGGACGCGGCAACCACCTCTGTCGTCCGGTTGGCCTTAAAGAGCCGGAGCTGATTTGCGCCGGTAATTTCCGCGGCTTTCCACCTCGCCTCGCTGGCCGGCCCTTCTTCTATCCTGTGCTCACCGAACCGTACGCACTTCAAAATTGCTCGAGGTTGGGACACGAACGACGGAGCATCAATCCGCATAGGACAGGGGTTGAGATTGGAAGTCCGGAGTGAGTTCCTGAGCCCTGCAAATTCCCGGCGGTCGGTCATTCCCACCCCCGCGAATATCGGATTCCCGGCGGCGCTCTGGAAGAACGGGTTCGCCTTGCTGCGGTAACGTTCTGTGCGCCTGGGCTCGGCGGCGGGTGCAGGGGACGAGGGCGTTTCGAGGCACGCTGTCAGCGTTTTGTCCCGGCTTCGGTTTTTCGAGCGACGTAAAACAAACGGTCAAAATGGCTGGGATCAGGATTGCGGCGACGGCCACCATCGCGACCATTGCGAGCAGCCGGTTCACGCTCCCGATCCTGTTGCAGGAACATCAAGCCGCGGCGATTCTCCGGATCAGATCTTCCTGCTCGGCCTTGCTTTCGGCTCCCATGGTGAACGCATCGAGCACGCCGAGCGACAGCGCGTACTTAATGCCTTCGTCCTGACGCTCGCGCAGCGTGCCCTGGCCGAGGATTTTCATTCCCACCACAGCTTTTCCCGCTGCTTTCATTTCTTGCAAAACGCTGACCACCGTCGCGGGATCAGCATCCATGTAAGCGCCAACAGGATTGATGCGGGCCAGATCAATTTCTACCCACGGAGATTTCGCCGCCGCGCGCAGAGCTTCAATCGTGTGGCAGGAACAGCCATGCGCCCGGATGACGCCCTTCCGCTTCGCCTCCGAGAGCACGTCCATGACACCGCGGTAGCGGTCGGTCCAATCGGCTTCGCTCAGGCAGTGCATCAGGCAAACGTCCAGATAATCCGTGCCCAGTTCGCGCCGAAATCGATCGAGATCGGCGCGCATGCCGGCTGCATCTCGCGCCCACGACTTGGTTAGCACCGTCACTTTATCCCGCGGCACAATCTTCAGCGCTTCGGCCACATGCGGATGACTTCCATAGGAATCGGCCGAATCAAAAAAGCGCAAGCCGTGATCGTACCCGTTGAGCAGCAGATCCGAGAGCCCTTTCACGCCCAGCGCCGTCTGATGCGAATGATGTCCGGAACCGACAGTCCCGGTCCCCATCGCGAGCCGGCTGGTCTTGATTCCGGTGCTGCCCAGCGTCACTGTATCGGACGCGGAAAATTTCTTGGGAAGTGTCTGCCGGGCAATCGCGTTGACGATCGATTTAGGGAAGAACCAGGCCGCTCCCGCGGCGCTCACGGAACGAACCAGGAATTCGCGGCGATGCATGCGTCCCTCCCTTCGACGTGACTGCCTCAGGCTACACCAATCCCGGCGTGCGCGCATCGCCAAGCGAAGACACCCTGACGCGATGGCGCAGTTATTCGAATTGCTTCCGGAATTCCGCCAGTTGCCCCCGTATTTCCGTCAGCTCCTGCCGCAGTTGAGCGACGTCATCTTCCAAGCGCGACAGGCGATCGTTCCCCGGAGAGGCCGGATTCGCAGAGCCCGCAGGCGAAGCCGCCCGCGCCACCACACTCGGGCTCGGTTGGCCGGAAAACAAATGCATGTAACGCGATTCTTTTGTTCCCGGCTGCCGAGCGAGCACGCAGACTAGCGGAGCCTCGCGCTCGGCTAGTCGATCGAGCGCGGAAGCAACATCTTCGAGAGTTTCGAAGTGATACATGCGGTCGGTGCGTCCACGCAGCTCGCCCGGAGTCTGCGGCCCGCGCAAAAGCAGAACGCAAATCGCCGCAATCTCGCGCCGGTCGAAATTAAAAACCTCCTGCAGCCGATGTTCGAACTTCGGCACCCGGCTGTCGGCGCCGCTGGCCGGTCCAGCCATCCGTTTCTCCTGCAAGCTGGAAAGCGCCTGGCGAACTTTAGCCTCGTCGAGTGCCATCACCGGATCGCGATTGTTTTTCTGATTGCAGGCGTTGACCAGCGCGTTCAATGAAAGCGGATAGTAATCGGGCGTGGTGATGTCCTTCTCAATTAATGAGCCGAGGACTCGGCATTCCACTTCGTTCAGGTTGAAAGCCATGGGCGTCGGCGTGAGTCGGCTTCCATTCTAGTGCAGGCTGGCCGCGCGATTGGGGGGAAATCAGATTCGAAACGGCGCCGCCAAAAGCCGGAACGGCAGCGTAATCGCGAGAAAAATGACTTCAAGCACCCCATGCACCGCGACCCCAACGATGCGGAACGGCAGAAGCACCAGCCACACCAGCGGATAGAGGACCAGCGCAAGCAGAGCCAGAGGCCAGCACAGAACAAACAAAATGCACCACAGCAGAAATTTGACCATGGTGGTGACTCCCCCTGCATGATGTACGTTTCGCGACGGCGACAAGTTCCGGCGTTGACTGACCGCCCGCAGGGATGCTTGCTCCCTGCTACCATTCTCTTTTCCCGCTTGCATCGTGACCCATGCTCGAACTCTCCACTCCGGTTCAGTACGTCAAAGGCGTTGGGCCCCGGATCGCCGAAATCCTCGCCGCCAAGGGCATTCGCACCGTCGATGATCTGCTGCACTATCTGCCCTTTCGCTACGAAGACCGGCTGAATCCGCGCGGAATCGCCGAGTTGCGGCCCGGAGAAACGGCAAGCGTGATCGCCGAAGTGCGCAATTCCGGGTTGTTCCGCACCCGCCGGATGCCGATCTTTCAGTTGACCGTCGGACAGGGGCCCGCGCGCCTGCGCTGCCTCTGGTTTCACGCCGCTTATCTACAGGACAAATTCAAGCTGGGACAAATG